>NZ_JAWDIV010000093.1:0-338 GCF_032464655.1 Rhizobium sp. 25PS6 | reverse complement strand
ATCGTGCGGGCGACGACACCTATATCGTCGATAATACCGGCGACAGCGTCGCCGAGAACGCCGCCGCGGGAACCGACACGGTCCGCACGACATTAGCAAGCTATGCGCTTGGCGCCGATCTCGAGAACCTCACCTATATCGGAACGGCAGCCTTTGCCGGCACGGGCAATGCGCTGAACAACGTCCTGACCGGTGGGGCAGCTGCGGACAATCTCAGCGGTGGCGCCGGCAACGACACATTGCTCGGTGGTGCTGGTTCCGACACGATGTCAGGCGGGACGGGTGATGACATTTATGTCGTCGATATTGCGACCGACCTTGTGATCGAGAATACGAAC
>NZ_JAWDIV010000092.1:0-315 GCF_032464655.1 Rhizobium sp. 25PS6 | reverse complement strand
ATTTGCATTCTCGCTCACAAGGTCGGTCGCAATATCGACGACATAAATGTCATCACCCGTCCCGCCTGACATCGTGTCGGAACCAGCACCACCAATCAATGTGTCGTTGCCGACGCCGCCGCTGAGATTGTCCGCAGCTGCCCCACCGGTCAGGACATTGTTCAGCGCGTTGCCTGTCCCGGCAAAGGCTGCCGTTCCGATATAGGTGAGGTTCTCGACATTGGCGCCAAGCGTATAGCTTGCCAGCACGGTCTTGACCGTATCGGTTCCCGCGGCGGCGCTCTCGGCAACGCTGTCGCCGGCATTGTCGACGAC
>NZ_JAWDIV010000091.1:0-337 GCF_032464655.1 Rhizobium sp. 25PS6 | reverse complement strand
CAAAGTTCGTCGTTCCGATATAGGTGAGGTTCTCGACATCACTGCCAAGCGTGTAGCTCGCCAGTGTCGTTCGCACCGTGTCGGTCCCCGCGTCAGCGTTCTCGGCGACGACGTCGCTCGCATTGTCGATCACATAGATGTCGTTGCCAGCGCCGCCGATCAGCGTGTCATTGCCGGCGCCACCATCCAGCACATCATTGCCGGCGCCGCCGGTGATCGTGTTGGCGAGCGCATTGCCGGTGCCGGTGAAGTTGGCCGATCCCGTGTAGGTGAGGTTCTCGACATTATTGCCAATCGCATAGCTGGCAAGCGCCGTCTGGACCGTGTCTGTCCCCTC
>NZ_JAWDIV010000090.1:0-372 GCF_032464655.1 Rhizobium sp. 25PS6 | reverse complement strand
AGCGAAGTCGCATAACATCGCACGTGACGCAGTGATCCGCGACGTTTTTCTCAAGAACCAGCCGACCAAGCGTTTCGCAACCGTCGAGGAAATGGGCGCCCTCAGCGTCTTTCTCTGCTGCGATCTGGCGAGCTCCATCACCGGCACGGCCATTCCGGTCGATGGCGGGTGGACGGCGCATTGATCTCAACAAACAAATCGGGAGTGAGGACCATGAACAAACACGCAGGTGTGAAGAAAATAATCGCCGACAGCGCGGTTGTCGCCTCCTCTGAGCGAGAGCCGCGGACGCTCAATCTGGCGCTCCAGGGCGGAGGCGCGCATGGCGCCTTCACCTGGGGTGTGCTCGATCGGCTGCTCGACGAGCCGAAG
>NZ_JAWDIV010000089.1:0-374 GCF_032464655.1 Rhizobium sp. 25PS6 | reverse complement strand
GGCGAAGTCGCATAACATCGCACGTGACGCAGTGATCCGCGACGTTTTTCTCAAGAACCAGCCGACCAAGCGTTTCGCAACCATCGAGGAAATGGGCGCCCTCAGCGTCTTTCTCTGCTGCGATCTGGCGAGCTCCATCACCGGCACGGCCATTCCGGTCGACGGCGGGTGGACGGCGCATTGATCTCAACACGAACAAATCGGGAGTGAGGACCATGAACAAGCACGCAGGTGTGAAGAAAATAATCGCCGACAGCGCGGTTGTCGCCTCCTCTGAGCGAGAGCCGCGGACGCTCAATCTGGCGCTCCAGGGCGGAGGCGCGCATGGCGCCTTCACTTGGGGTGTGCTCGATCGGCTGCTCGACGAGCCGAAC
>NZ_JAWDIV010000088.1:0-455 GCF_032464655.1 Rhizobium sp. 25PS6 | reverse complement strand
ACCGGTGCGCTTGACGAGCTCGGCGAGGAATTGCGCCTCGGTCATGGTGGAATTGGCGAAGGCGATATAGGCCGACAGGTTCTCGATGAAGACGCGGCGCTGCAGTCTGTCCTGCAACTGGCCGACATTGACCGCAACGATATCGAGCGCATCTTCGTCGTAGCGGAGCGGCAGGAGATCGTTGAGATAGGCGCCGTCGGCAACGCTCCAGGCGAGATGTTCCGAGACCAATGCTGGCTGAAACCGGATGCACACGCTCCGCAACCGGTCCAGATGGTCCCGATCAAGGCCCGAAGCGCTGCCGAGCGAGAGACCGACGCCATGCACCGACAGCGGATAGGTCTCGCGCAAATTTTCCAAAGCATCGACGGCGGCGGAATCGCCCATGTAGTTTTCAGCATGGACCTCCAGCCATCCCGCCGAAGGCCGGCGGGAGATCATATCGGAAATATGCA
>NZ_JAWDIV010000087.1:0-512 GCF_032464655.1 Rhizobium sp. 25PS6 | reverse complement strand
CTTCGGCCTCTTCTCGCGTCTCGCGGCACTGATGCTGCTTGGGGTCGTGGCGACGATCCAGATCTTCGTCTATCCCACCCATTGGGGCGAACATCTGACCTGGGCGGCTCCGCTGCTGCTGATTTTCGCGCGAGGCGCGGGCGTCATTTCGCTCGACCATCTCGCCGGCCGCTTTTTCTCGCGGGAGCGCTGAGCCATGCGGATCGAAGCCGAGGGCGCGATGACGGGCGGTGCGCCGAACATGATCCGCCCAATGCCCGGGAATGGCCGCCCACGCGTGGTCATTCTCGGTGCCGGCTTCGGCGGGCTTGCCGCAGCCGTGGCGCTCAAGAGCATCCCGGTCGATATCACCGTTATCGACCGTCGCAACTATCACCTCTTCCAGCCGCTGCTCTACCAGGTGGCGACTGCAGGCCTATCCCCCGCTCAAGTCGCGATGCCGATCCGCCGCATCCTGTCGCGCCAGAAGAATGTGACTGTATTGATGCAAAGGGTCGAGCGGATCGAGAAAG
>NZ_JAWDIV010000086.1:0-514 GCF_032464655.1 Rhizobium sp. 25PS6 | reverse complement strand
CAATCTCACCGTCACCATCCACGGCGCCAACGACGCGCCGGTGCTGGCGGTCCAGACGGCTAGCCAGAACGCCACCGTCGGCTCTGCCTTCTCGTTCACGCTGCCGACGACGACCTTCACCGATGTCGATAGCGGCGAGACGCTCACCTATGCGGCAACGTCTGCCGACGGCACGGCGCTGCCTGCCTGGCTGAGTTTCAATGCCTCGACGAGGACCTTCTCCGGAACGGCGACGACATCAGGGACCTATGGCGTCAGGGTAACGACGACCGACCTTGGCGGCCTCACCGCCAACGAGACCTTCAACATCGCCGTGTCGACCTCAGGCAACACGACGCCGACGGCGGTTGCCGATGCGGGGGATGCGACCGAGAAGGGTGGTGTGGCCAACGGTTCGGGCGGCGTGGTCGCCAGCGGCAACGTGCTGACCAACGACACCGATGCGGATGCCGGTGATACCAAGGCGGTCACGGCGATCCGCTTCGGCGCTACATCAGGCACGCTTGGTTCGGCA
>NZ_JAWDIV010000085.1:0-527 GCF_032464655.1 Rhizobium sp. 25PS6 | reverse complement strand
AGATCGAAGCGGTCGTAGAAATTGGCCCACTCGTAGGCGCCTTCCGGAACGCCATAACGCTTATAGTTCGGGGCTTCCTTGTGACCTTCCGGCAGCGCGCCGGAGAAATAGCCGTGGAAGTTCTCTTCGGCCATGATGTAGGTGCCCCAGGGCGTGACGCCGCCGGCGCAGTTGTTGATCGTGCCGATGGCGCGGGTGCCGGTCCCGTCGGCACTGGTCTTCAGGCGGTCGTTTCCGGCGGCGGGGCCGGTAATTTCCATCGGCGTGTTGGCGGTGATGCGGCGATTGTACTTGCCGTCGGCGATGACCTGCCACTTGCCACCCGTCTTGCGGATCTCCACGATGGTGCCGCCGTGGGCCGCCATCTCGACATCCACCTGTTCCTTGCTGAGCGCGCCCTGCTTGATCTTGCCGTCGACCACCTGGACGAGGCCGGGGAACATCAGGTGCGGGTTCGTGTATTCATGATTGACGACGAGCAGGCCGTGCTCGGACGAACCTTCGAGCGGAATGAAGCCGACATAATC
>NZ_JAWDIV010000084.1:0-531 GCF_032464655.1 Rhizobium sp. 25PS6 | reverse complement strand
CCGGGGTGGCGAAGGCACCATGCCCAACCTGATCCTCCAGCCGTCTTTGCGACTGCTCTTTTGCCGCTGGCCGGCGCTCGACATCTGGTCGGCCCACCAGGCAAGCGGCGATCTCGAACAGCTTGGCGGCATCAGAAGGCAACCGCAGCGGATCGCCTTGTGGCGGAACCGGGACAGCGTTCGCTTTCTCCGCCTCAACGGTGCCCATTACGCCTTTCTGCAGGTGCTGAAGAGCGGCCGCGGACTTGAACATGCCGTCAAGAAAGCTGCCGCGCGCGATCCGAATTTCGACCTCGTCGCCTCGCTCGGCGGTCTCTTTGCCGACGGACTCGTTACGCGCGTCCGCCACCAACCTGCAAACATCAACTGACAAGGAATGGATCGATGACCATGATGACCCCGACATCCATGCCCGAACGAGGCGGTTTCGCCGGCCTTTATTCGCAGGCGCTCCGACTGGCCTCATCCGTGCCGCTTTCGGCGGTGCAGTTCGTCGCGCGGCTGGCCGTTGCGAACGTGTTCTGGCAATCG
>NZ_JAWDIV010000083.1:0-531 GCF_032464655.1 Rhizobium sp. 25PS6 | reverse complement strand
GCGAGGTGGCGAAGGCACCATGCCCGACCTGATCCTCCAGCCGTCTTTGCGACTGCTCTTTTGCCGCTGGCCGGCGCTCGACATCTGGTCGGCGCACCAGGCAAGCGGCGATCTCGAACAGCTTGGCGGCATCAGAAGGCAACCGCAGCGGATCGCCTTGTGGCGGAACCGGGACAGCGTTCGCTTTCTCCGCCTCAACGGTACCCATTACGCGTTTCTGCAGGCGCTGAAGAGCGGCCGCGGACTTGAACATGCCGTCAAGAAAGCCGCCGCGCGCGATCCGAATTTCGACCTCGTCGCCTCGCTCGGCGGTCTCTTTGCCGACGGACTCGTCACGCGCGTCCGCCACCAACCTGCAAACATCAACTGACAAGGAATGGATCGATGACCATGATGACCCCGACATCCATGCCCGAACGAGGCGGTTTCGCCGGCCTTTATTCGCAGGCACTCCGACTGGCCTCATCCGTGCCGCTTTCGGCCGTGCAGCTCGTCGCGCGGCTCACCGTTGCGAACGTGTTCTGGCAATCA
>NZ_JAWDIV010000082.1:0-541 GCF_032464655.1 Rhizobium sp. 25PS6 | reverse complement strand
AGTGATGACGTCGCTCGCACTGTCGACCACATAGATGTCGTTGCCCGCACCGCCGACCAGCGTGTCATTGCCGGTGCCACCGTCCAGCAGATCATTGCCACCGCCGCCGGTGATCCTGTTGGCGAGCGCATTGCCGGTGCCGGTAAAGCTGGCCGATCCCGTGTAGCTCAGGTTCTCGACATTGTTGCCGATCGTATAGTTTGCCAGCACGGTCTTGACCGTGTCGGTTCCCGCGGCGGCGTTCTCGGCAACGCTGTCGCCAGCATTGTCAACGATATAGGTGTCGTCGCCCGCACCCCCGATCAGGCTATCGGCGCCTGCCCCGCCATTCAGCGTGTCGTTGCCGACACCACCAGTGATCATGTTGGCAAGGCTATTGCCGGTGCCGGCAAAGGCTGCCGTTCCGATATAGGTGAGGTTCTCGACGTTGGCTCCCAGTGTGTAGGCGGCCAGGGCCGTGCGAACCGTGTCGGTTCCCGCGGCGGCGTTCTCGGCAACGCTGTCGCCGGCATTGTCGACGATATAGGTGTCGTCGCCCGCC
>NZ_JAWDIV010000081.1:0-576 GCF_032464655.1 Rhizobium sp. 25PS6 | reverse complement strand
CGATCGTTCATCAGACGATGCCCAAAGGCAACGAACAACGAACAATCCAGAGTGACAAGCTCCCTACCTACCTCCAGTCCTTCACCCATATCCGGCCGGCTAGGCCATCCATGGGATCATCAGAACTGGGCTCGGACGCCTTGGGCAGAACCCAAAACACCTGGAAGCCTCCAGATCAATCTTCTCTTCACAATGTATGCAGAACACGCATCAGCCATAAGCCGATGCAAAACTTTTATTTCTTCAAAAGACAAATGCCGTCAGCTTCAACACCAATCGATTTGGTGGAGCTGAGCGGGATCGAACCGCTGACCCCCTGCTTGCAAAGCAGGTGCTCTCCCAGCTGAGCTACAGCCCCTCCAGCTCGATCACCCGGTATAAACCAGGTTCGGCAACGTTCCGCATCAGCCACATTCCATCATCCCTAACCCTCATTCGCATATGCGAATGGTGGGCCCGGGAAGACTTGAACTTCCGACCCCACGCTTATCAAGCGTGTGCTCTAACCAACTGAGCTACGGGCCCATTCGGGGAACCGGCCCAGCCTAAACTGGATCGACGCGGTTTTTTGTCTTC
>NZ_JAWDIV010000080.1:0-588 GCF_032464655.1 Rhizobium sp. 25PS6 | reverse complement strand
GCCGCGCTTCGGACGGCGGGCTCACGCGAATGAAGCTTGCGGCAATATGGCGGAAATACCGCTCTCCAATCAGGCTGACGCCAACAGGGAAGACCGACACGAGCGTGGCACTCAGCGATGCGAATGTGTTGTTGCGGTAGATGTTGAAGCGGCGCATCGGATCGAAGCGGCCGCCCGTATCGAACGAGGGACCGAGATCCGGCCCTCGACGGTTAAGAATAGCATCCGCGACGGCGTGCTGCAGTTCGAGTTCAGACAGCATGACGCGCCCTCCGTGTGACGGAGTTGCTCGCGAAAACCGACGGTGTGATCGTCGTCAAGGCCGAGATCGCAGGCATGGCGCCGCGTGCGAGATTGCTCGTGGAAGGCAGCTCGATGCCGTGGAACCTGCGGTCCGGCTGCTGGGCGATTTGCGGCGCACCACGCTTCTCGAAACCGATCGAGGCGGCCATCATGTCGGCCCACATTGCTTCGCCGAGCAGCACATCGAGCGCGGGAACCTCGGTGTCCCATTCGATCAGCGTCGGGCGTGGGCCGATCTTGCGCAGCACATGCGCATAGAGCGACCAGACGGCCGGCGGCACGCGC
>NZ_JAWDIV010000079.1:0-588 GCF_032464655.1 Rhizobium sp. 25PS6 | reverse complement strand
ACCGCGCTTCGGACGGCGGGCTCACGCGAATGAAGCTCGCGGCGATATGGCGGAAATACCGCTCTCCAATCAGGCTGACGCCAACAGGGAAGACCGACACGAGCGTGGCACTCAGCGATGCGAATGTGTTGTTGCGGTAGATGTTGAAGCGGCGCGTGGGATCGAAGCGGCCGCCAGTATCGAATGAGGGGCCGAGATCCGGCCCTCCACGGTTAAGGATAGAATCCGCGACGGCATGCTGCAGTTCGAGTTCAGACAGCATGACGCGCCCTCCGCGTGACGGAGTTGCTCGCGAAAACCGATGGGGTGATCGTCGTCAAGGCCGAGATCGCAGGCATGGCGCCGCGTGCGAGATTGTTCGTGGAGAACAGCTCGATGCCGTGGAACCTGCGGTCCCGCTGCTGGGCGATCTGCGGCGCACCACGCTTCTCGAAACCGATCGAGGCGGCCATCATGTCGGCCCACATTGCTTCGCCGAGCAGCACATCGAGCGCGGGAACTTCGGTGTCCCATTCGATCAGCGTCGGGCGTGGGCCGATCTTGCGCAGCACATGCGCATAGAGCGACCAGACGGCCGGCGGCACGCGG
>NZ_JAWDIV010000078.1:0-648 GCF_032464655.1 Rhizobium sp. 25PS6 | reverse complement strand
GTTGCCACGTAAGCGCCGGTGGTGTGGTAGGAGGCGATATAGGTGGTGTTGGCGGCGATGGTGACGGGCGTTGTGAAGTTCACCGTCTGCCAGCCGCTTGCCGTGGTGTTGGTGAAGGTGGCGGTGGCAAGTTTGGTGCCGGTGGTGGTCCACAGATCGACGACGTTCTGTCCGTTGTCGTTGGCGCTGCGGTAGAACTTGATGGCGGTAATATCACCGACAACGTTCGACTGGAATTTGACGCCGACCTCGAGCTGTTGACCGTCGTTGAGGTTGGTCTGGGCCGGCGTGCTGGAGGCGTTAAACAGGCTGTAGGTCGCAGGCGCCACTGTCGCAGTGATATTGAAGGTCTCGTTGGCGGCAAGGCCGCCGAGGTCGGTTGCCGTCACCCTGACGCCGTAGGTGCCTGATGTCGTCGGTGTGCCGCTGAACGTCCGCGTTGTGGCGTTGAAGGCGAGCCAGGCGGGCAGCGCCGTGCCGTCGGCAGCGGTTGCCGCATAGGTGAGGGTCTCGCTGCTGTCGACATCGGTGAAGGTCGTCGTCGGCAGCGTGAACGAGAAGGCAGAGCCGACGGTAGCGTTCTGGGCGGCCGTCTGGACGGCCAGCACCGGCGCGTCGTTGGCGCCGTGGATGGTGACGGTCAGGTTT
>NZ_JAWDIV010000077.1:0-652 GCF_032464655.1 Rhizobium sp. 25PS6 | reverse complement strand
GCCGAAATGCCGATAGCGGAATGGCTCGACCGGATTGTCCGCGATGAGCGCCCGGATGGCATGCGCGGCATGCTCGCCCATCTGCTTGGCGGCCGGGGCTATGCCTGGCACAGGGCGGCCATCCTCGTTCTTCACCGCGGCGGTATCGCCGATGACGAAGATGTTGTCGTGGCCGGGGACATTCAGCCGTTCGTCGACCACGGTGCGGCCGGCGCGGTCGGCCGCGGCGCCGAGCCATTTGGCCGCTTTGGATGCCATGACACCTGCGGCCCAAAGCACGCATGCCGAGCCGATGTGGCGGCCGTCGGCGAGCATGACGCCTTCGCCATCGCAATGGGTGACGGCAGCCGTGGCCAACACTTCGACGCCCAGGCCTTCAAGCTGACGCTGCGCCTTTGCCGAAAGGCAGGCCGGCATGGTGGGCAGGATACGGTTGCCAGCTTCGACCAGGACGACGCGTGCCGAAGCGGCATTGAAGTGACGGAAGTCGCGAACCACGACCTTGCGGGCAAGTTCGGCAATTGCACCGGCCATTTCGACGCCTGTCGGACCGCCGCCGACCACAACGAAGGTCAGTAACGCCTCGCGCCGCTGATCATCCTCAGTGACTTCGGCGCGTTCGAAAGCGGAGAGAATCCGGGCACGGATCTCC
>NZ_JAWDIV010000076.1:0-652 GCF_032464655.1 Rhizobium sp. 25PS6 | reverse complement strand
TGAGATCCGTGCCCGGATTCTCTCCGCTTTCGAACGCGCCGAAGTCACTGAGGATGATCAGCGGCGCGAGGCGTTACTGACCTTCGTTGTGGTCGGCGGCGGCCCGACAGGCGTCGAAATGGCCGGTGCAATTGCCGAACTTGCCCGCAAGGTCGTGGTTCGCGACTTCCGTCACATCAATGTCGCTTCGGCACGCGTCGTCCTGGTCGAAGCTGGCAACCGTATCCTGCCCACTATGCCGGCCTGCCTTTCGGCAAAGGCGCAGCGTCAGCTTGAAGGCCTGGGCGTCGAAGTGCTTTCCACCGCTGCCGTCACCCATTGCGATGCCGGAGGCGTCACGCTCGCCGACGGCCGCCGCATCGGCTCGACATGCGTGCTTTGGGCCGCAGGGGTCATGGCATCCAAAGCGGCCAAATGGCTCGGGGCCGCGGCCGACCGCGCCGGCCGCACGGTGGTCGACGAACGGCTGAATGTCCCCGGCCACGACAACATCTTCGTCATCGGCGATACCGCTGCGGTGAAGAGCGAGGATGGCCGCCCTGTGCCAGGCACAGCGCCGGCCGCCAAGCAGATGGGCGAGCATGCTGCGCATGCCATCCGGGCGCTCATCGCGGGCAATCCGGTCGAGCCATTCCGCTACCGGCATTTCGGA
>NZ_JAWDIV010000075.1:0-661 GCF_032464655.1 Rhizobium sp. 25PS6 | reverse complement strand
AAGTCGTCCGTCAGATGCTCATCCCTAAAGACAGCAAACAACAACGACCCAGAGCGACAAGCTTCCTTCCTACCTCCAATCCCTCCACCACATCCGGCCGGCTAGGCCATCCATGGTTTCATAGGAACTGGGCTCGGACGCCTTGGGCAGAACCCAAAACACCTGGAAGCCTCCAGATCAATCTTCTCTTCACAATGTATGCAGAACACGCATCAGCCATAAGCCGATGCAAAACTTTTATTTCTTCAAAGGATATCTCTCAGTCTCGACACCAAGCGAATTGGTGGAGCTGAGCGGGATCGAACCGCTGACCCCCTGCTTGCAAAGCAGGTGCTCTCCCAGCTGAGCTACAGCCCCAACCATCGCAAACACCTGACAGCAAACCGCCAGGATCAGGTAAACCCAAACAAACCACTATTCGCTACAGCAAACCTCATTCGCATATGCGAATGGTGGGCCCGGGAAGACTTGAACTTCCGACCCCACGCTTATCAAGCGTGTGCTCTAACCAACTGAGCTACGGGCCCATCTCGCCGAACTTCAAGCCTATTAAGGCTCTCCCATACAGGCCAGAGGCCGTCGCCGGTCGTCCGGCGCCCCCGCGGAGCACAGCCCGAAGGGCGGTACGTGCGTGAGCGCAAACCAATGGTTCGATATCCTT
>NZ_JAWDIV010000074.1:0-725 GCF_032464655.1 Rhizobium sp. 25PS6 | reverse complement strand
ATTGTTGCCAATCGTATAGCTGGCAAGCGCCGTCTGGAGCGTGTCTGTCCCCTCGTTGGCATTCTCGATCACAAGGTCGGTCGCGATATCGACGACATACATGTCGTCACCCGTTCCACCTGACATCGTGTCGGAACCAGCACCGCCAATCAATGTGTCGTTGCCGCCAGCGCCAGTGAGCTTGTCGGCAACGACACCGCCCTTGATGATGTTGTCGAGCGCATTGCCCGTGCCGGTAAACGCGGCCGTACCGCCATAGGTGAGGTTCTCGACATTGACCCCCAGCGTATAGGCGGTCAGATTCGTCTGCACCGTGTCGATACCCTCATCGGCATTCTCGATGACGATGTCACCGGTGGAGATGACATAGGTGTCGTCGCC
Organism: Rhizobium sp. 25PS6; assembly: GCF_032464655.1. NCBI lineage: Bacteria > Pseudomonadati > Pseudomonadota > Alphaproteobacteria > Hyphomicrobiales > Rhizobiaceae > Rhizobium > Rhizobium sp. 25PS6. Next base: position 344 of record NZ_JAWDIV010000074.1, on the reverse strand, counting down.
CGTGCCGCCATTTAGCGTGTCGACCCCGGCTCCTCCAGCCAGGACATTGTTCAGCGCGTTGCCTGTCCCGACAAACGGACCAATTCCGATATAGGCGAGGTTCTCGACATTGGCGCCAAGCGTATAGCTTGCCAGGGTCGTGCGAACCGTGTCGGTTCCCGCGGCGGCGTTTTCGGCAACGCTGTCGCCGGCATTGTCGACGATATAGGTGTCGTCGCCCGCCCCGCCGATCAAGCTATCGGCACCTGCCCCGCCATTCAGCGTGTCATTGCCGGCGCCGCCGGAAAGCGTATCAGCGGCAGCCGCCCCTGTGATTACATTGTCCAGCGAGTTCCCTGTTCCGA
>NZ_JAWDIV010000073.1:0-725 GCF_032464655.1 Rhizobium sp. 25PS6 | reverse complement strand
GTGAAGATGAAGCCGGAGGCAAACGAGCGGATGAAATCGCAAAGCGCCGTCGACGCGGCGATGTAGCCGCCCATCACTCCAAAAGCCTTGCCGAGCGTGCCCTCGATCACGGTCAGCCGGTCCATCAGCCCTTCGCGCTCGGCGATGCCGCCGCCGCGCGGGCCGTACATGCCGACGCCATGCACTTCGTCGAGATAGGTCATCGCGCCATATTTGTCGGCGAGGTCGCAGATCTCCTTGATCGGGGCGATATCGCCGTCCATCGAATAGACGCTCTCGAAGGCGATCAGCTTCGGCGCCTTCGGATCGGCGGCCTTGAGCTTGGCTTCGAGATCGGCCACGTCATTGTGCTTCCAGATCACCTTGTCGCACTTGGCATAACGGATGCCCTCGATCATCGAGGCATGGTTCAGCGCGTCGGAGAAGATGATCAGGCCGGGGATCTTGGCGCCGAGCGTGCCGAGTGCTGCCCAGTTGGAAACATAGCCCGACGTGAAGATCAAGGCTGCTTCCTTGCCGTGCAGATCGGCAAGTTCACGCTCGAGCATGACGTGATGGTGGTTGGTACCAGAAATATTCCGGGTGCCTCCCGCACCCGCGCCACAGTGGTCGATGGCGTTCTTCATCGCCTCGATCACCTTCGGATGCTGGCCCATGCCGAGATAGTCGTTGGAGCACCAGACCGTGACTTCCTTTTGGCCATCCGCGGTGTAACGCGTCGCGCG
>NZ_JAWDIV010000072.1:0-772 GCF_032464655.1 Rhizobium sp. 25PS6 | reverse complement strand
TGACCGCAAGGCGGCCCAGGTGGCGCTGGCGACGGCAACGCTGTCGAAGAGCTTCCAGTCGGCCTTCAACGTCGTCAAGGGTTCGGTGCCGGCCCGTACCGACGTTCCCGATACCGACTTCGACGCCTGCGGCAAGAAAGGCATCGCCGACCTGAAGGCAGCGAACGAAGGCGGCACGCTGTTCGGCTCGCTGGCGCAGGGCTACGGCGCGCCGCCGGCGATTGCCAATGCCTACAAGGATGTCGTCTCGAAGTTCGTCCACGGCCAGATCAAGACCTCCGACGAAGCCGTCAAGCAGCTCGTCCAGGCGATCGACGACGCCCGCTGAGACCACGTTTGATGACAATGCTTCCCCGCGTGCTCCGCGGGGAAGCTTCCGGGAAGGAGACGACATTCCATGAGCACCGTTGCGACCACCGATCCGGTTCTGACGCCGAGGCAATCGACGGCGATCTCGTTGAGGGGCCGGCTGCAGGATGCGCTGCCGAAGATCGTGCTGGCGCCGAGCTTCGTCATCACCATCATCTTCGTCTATGGCTTCATCGTCTGGACGGCCTATCTGTCGTTCACCAATTCCAAGACCTTTCCTTCCTATGCGCTGACCGGAGCACGCGCCTATCAGCGGCTGTGGCGCTGGACCTTCGAGAGCGATCCGCCGTCTTCCTGGTATACTTCGATCACCAACATGGCGATCTTCGGCTTCCTCTATGTCGGCATCTGCCTGGCGCTCGGTCTCTTCCTCGCCATTCTGCTCGACCAGAAGATCCGCGGC
>NZ_JAWDIV010000071.1:0-815 GCF_032464655.1 Rhizobium sp. 25PS6 | reverse complement strand
CGACCGCAAGGCGGCCCAGGTGGCGCTGGCCACCGCAACGCTGTCGAAGAGCTTCCAGTCGGCCTTCAACGTCGTCAAGGGTTCGGTGCCGGCTCGCACCGACGTTCCCGACACCGACTTCGACGCTTGCGGCAAGAAGGGTATCGCCGACCTCAAGGCAGCGAACGAAGGCGGCACGCTGTTCGGCTCGCTGGCGCAAGGCTACGGCGCGCCGCCGGCAATTGCCAATGCCTATAAGGATGTCGTCTCGAAGTTCGTCCACGGCCAGATCAAGACCTCCGATGAAGCCGTCAAGCAGCTCGTCCAGGCGATCGACGACGCCCGCTGAGACGACGTGTGATGACAAACGCTTCCCCGCATCTCGCGGGGAAGCTTCAGGCTTCGCGCCGATCATGCGGGATGATCATGCAGGGCCGATTGCGGGAAGGAGATGACATTCCATGAGCACCGTTGCGACCACCGATCCGGTTCTGACACCGAGGCAATCGACGGGGATCTCGTTGAGGGGCCGGCTGCAGGATGCGCTGCCGAAGATCGTCTTGGCGCCGAGCTTCGTCATCACCATCATCTTCGTCTACGGCTTCATCGTCTGGACGGGCTATCTCTCCTTCACCAATTCCAAGACCTTTCCTTCCTATGCGCTGACCGGCGCACGCGCCTATCAGCGGCTGTGGCGCTGGACCTTCGAGAGCGATCCGCCGTCTTCCTGGTACACCTCGATCACCAACATGGCGATCTTCGGCTTCCTCTATGTCGGTATCTGCCTGGCGCTTGGTCTCTTCCTCGCCATCCTGCTCGACCAGAAGATCCGTGGT
>NZ_JAWDIV010000070.1:0-838 GCF_032464655.1 Rhizobium sp. 25PS6 | reverse complement strand
TGCACTGGTGGACGTCGGGCGGGGAGGCAGCGGCACTGAACGTCTTGAAGGAGGATCTTTCGAAGGAAGGTTTTGCCTGGAAGGACGTGCCGGTTGCCGGCGGTGGCGGCGATGCGGCGATGACGGCGCTGAAGGCGATGGTTGCGGCCGGCACCTATCCGACGGCCTCGCAGATGCTCGGTTATACCGTGCTCGATTATGCTGAGGCCGGCGTCATGGGCGACCTGACCGAGACGGCGAAGAAGGAAGGCTGGGACAAGTCGGTTCCGGCAGCCCTGCAGAAGTTTTCGGTCTATGACGGCAAGTGGGTCGCTGCCCCCGTCAACGTGCACTCGGTCAACTGGCTGTGGATCAACAAGGCTGTGATGGACAAGATCGGCGGCACTCAGCCGAAGACCTTCGAGGATCTGATCGCCCTGCTCGACAAGGCCAAGGCTGCCGGCGTCATCCCGCTGGCGCTTGGCGGCCAGAACTGGCAGGAAGCGACGATGTTCGATTCCATCGTGCTGTCGACCGGCGGTCCGGAGTTCTACAAGAAGGCCTTCAACGACCTCGACGAGGAATCGCTGAAGTCGGACACGATGAAGAAGTCGTTCGACAATCTGGCGACGATCATCAAATATGTCGACCCGAACTTCTCGGGCCGCGACTGGAACCTGGCAACCGCCATGGTCATCAAGGGTGATGCGCTGGTGCAGGTGATGGGCGACTGGGCCAAGGGCGAATTCGTCGCCGCCAAGAAGACGCCGGATACCGACTTCCTGTGCTACCGCTTCCCCGGCACCGACGGCAGCGTGGTCTACAACTCCGACATGTTCGGCATGTTCAACGTTCCCGA
>NZ_JAWDIV010000069.1:0-872 GCF_032464655.1 Rhizobium sp. 25PS6 | reverse complement strand
GACCCGTCGGTGTTGGGCGCAGTCAATCCGGTCCACGCACTCTGGTATATCGCAAACAACATCGGCTCAGCCATCGCGGTGCTTGGGGCCGTCTTTCTTGCCGTGACTGGCGCGGAGGCCCTCTATGTCGACCTTGGACATTTCGGACGCCGTCCGATCGTCACTGCGTGGTTTTCGCTCGTCTTCCCCAGTCTGCTTCTGAACTACTTCGGGCAGGGAGCGTTCGTGCTCGCGAACCCGCAGATGGCTGAGCATCCCTTTTTCAGCATGCATCCGGAGTGGGCGCGGATTCCTATGGTCTGTCTGGCCACCGCGGCAACGGTCATCGCCAGCCAGGCCGTGATCTCAGGCGCTTATTCCCTTGTCCGTCAGGCGATGCACCTCAACCTGCTTCCTCGCCTGCGCATCCTCCACACCTCCGAAACTCAGTCCGGACAGATCTTCATGCCGCAGGTGAATAACCTGCTGTTCATCTTCGTGGCTGCTCTGGTGCTCTTCTTCCAAAACTCGAGCGGCCTTTCCGCCGCCTATGGCATCGCCGTGACAGGCGAAATGTTCATCACTTCGATCCTCCTGTTCATCGTGATGCGCCGTATCTGGAGCTGGAAGCTGGCGACGGTTCTTGCCGTCATCGTGCCGATTTCACTGATCGACGCCGGATTTCTGGCCGCCAACATCGCGAAGTTCGCAGATGGAGGATGGGTTCCCGTTGCGGTGGCGACGACGATGGCGCTCATCATGCAGACATGGACGGCGGGGCGTCGGCTGCTTGCCGCCCGCACCAAGGCCGACGAAATCCCACTTTCCGCGATCATTGACAACCTGGCCCGGAAGAAGCCACCCACGGTGCCCGGGACTGCGATGTTTCTGAC
>NZ_JAWDIV010000068.1:0-938 GCF_032464655.1 Rhizobium sp. 25PS6 | reverse complement strand
GCTCTCGATCGATGCCATCATGGCTTCGGCCTGTCTGCCTTTCCTGTTTCAGGCGGTCGAGATCGACGGCGAGTCCTACTGGGATGGCGGCTATATGGGCAATCCGGCGATCTTTCCGCTGATCTATGGCTGCGACACGCCGGATGTGCTGGTCGTCCATATCAATCCGATCGAGCGTGCCGAGGTGCCACACACCGCCTCCGAGATACTCAATCGCATCAACGAGATCAGTTTCAATTCGTCGCTGCTGCGGGAAATGCGGGCGGTGGCCTTCGTCACCGATTTGATTGATGCATCTCCGGAAAGTACCGGCAATCTCAAGCGCATCTTCGTGCACGGCATCTCCGATGACGAGACGATGAAGAGCCTTTCCGTGTCGAGCAAGCTCAATGCCGATTGGGGGGCGTTGGTCGATCTGCGCGACCGCGGCCGGGAATGCGCCGACATGTGGCTGCTGGCCAACTACCAGGACATCGGCAAGCGCTCGACAGTCGACATTCGCGAACGATATCTCTGATTTTCCAAGGATTTCCTTCCGCGCCGCCGGTTCCGGTCCGCTCCCTCCCTCGCTGCATGCCACTTCCTCCCCCCGGTCCCCCCGGGGGGGTATTTTTTGTCTTCTCGCCAGCCGCCGCCGCGCATAGCGCCAGTCTATGAAAACCATGCCGCAACAGCATTTCAAACATCACCGGCAATGCGGGAAAGTAATTCCAGTCAAGCCGGAAACCGGTTTGATCCAACCTCAACCAGGAGACATTTCCATGAACTCGACCTGCATCCTCATCGGTTCCGCCCTTGCTGCCATCACCTCCATGGCAGCCTCCAGCGCCTTTGCCGGCCCGGCTGCACAGCCCGAATTCTCGTTCGAGAAGTGCTACGGCGTCGTCAAGGCCGGCCTCAACGATTGCCAGACGGCCACCCATTCCTGCGCCGGCACC
>NZ_JAWDIV010000067.1:0-938 GCF_032464655.1 Rhizobium sp. 25PS6 | reverse complement strand
ACTGTCGATCGATGCCATCATGGCTTCGGCCTGTCTGCCTTTCCTGTTTCAGGCGGTCGAGATCGACGGCGAGTCCTACTGGGATGGCGGCTATATGGGTAATCCGGCGATCTTTCCGCTGATCTATGGCTGCGACACGCCGGATGTGCTGGTCGTCCATATCAATCCGATCGAGCGTGCCGAAGTGCCGCACACCGCCTCCGAGATACTCAATCGCATTAACGAGATCAGCTTCAATTCGTCGCTGCTGCGGGAAATGCGGGCGGTGGCTTTCGTCACCGATTTGATTGATGCATCTCCTGAAAGTACCGGCAATCTCAAGCGCATCTTCGTGCACGGCATCTCCGATGACGAGACGATGAAGAGCCTCTCCGTGTCGAGCAAGCTCAATGCCGATTGGGGGGCGTTGGTCGATCTGCGCGATCGCGGCCGGGAATGCGCCGACATGTGGCTGCTGGCCAACTACCAGGACATCGGCAAGCGATCGACAGTCGACATTCGCGAACGATATCTCTGATTTTCCAAGGATTTCCTTCCGCGTCGCCGGTTCCGTCCCGCGCCCTCCCTCGCTGCATGCCACTTCCTCCCCCCCGGTCGCCGCCGGGGGTATTTTTTGCCTTCTCGCCAGCCGCTGCCGCGCATAGCGCCAACCTATGAAAACCATGCCGCAACAGCATTTCAAACATCACCGGCAATGCGGGAAAGTAATTCCAGTCAAGCCGGAAACCGGTTTGATCCAACCTCAACCAGGAGACATTTCCATGAACTCGACCCGCATCCTCATCGGCTCCGCCCTTGCTGCCATCACCTCCATGGCTGCCTCCAGCGCCATTGCCGGCCCGGCTGCACAGCCCGAATTCTCGTTCGAGAAGTGCTACGGCGTCGTCAAGGCCGGCCTCAACGATTGCCAGACGGCCACCCATTCCTGCGCCGGCACA
>NZ_JAWDIV010000066.1:0-941 GCF_032464655.1 Rhizobium sp. 25PS6 | reverse complement strand
AACCGAGGTCATCAGGCCGAGCGAGCCGAAGCCCTGGGCAACGGTATCGGACTGGACGTCGCCGTCATAGTTCTTGCAGGCCCAGACGTAGCCGCCAGACCACTTGAGCGCCGAGGCGACCATGTCGTCGATCAGACGGTGTTCGTAGGTGATGTTTGCTTCCTTGAACTGATCCTTGAATTCGGTCTCGTAGACTTCCTCGAAGATGTCCTTGAAGCGGCCGTCATAGGCCTTGAGGATGGTGTTTTTGGTCGACAGGTAGACCGGCCACTTGCGCATCAGGCCATACATCATCGAGGCGCGGGCAAATTCGCGGATCGATTCATCGAGGTTGTACATCGCCATGGCAACGCCGGCGCCCGGTGCGTTGAAGACTTCCTTCTCGATGACGGTGCCGTCTTCGCCGACGAACTTGATCGTCAGCTTGCCCTTGCCGGGGAACTTGAAATCGGTGGCGCGGTACTGGTCGCCGAAGGCGTGGCGGCCGACGACGATCGGCTTGGTCCAGCCGGGAACGAGGCGCGGCACGTTCTTGCAGATGATCGGCTCGCGGAAGATGACGCCGCCGAGGATGTTGCGGATCGTGCCGTTCGGGCTCTTCCACATTTCCTTGAGGTTGAATTCCTTGACGCGGGCTTCATCCGGCGTGATCGTCGCGCACTTGATGCCGACGCCGTACTTCTTGATGGCGTTGGCGGCGTCGACAGTGACCTGGTCGTTGGTGGCGTCGCGGTTTTCGACCGAGAGGTCGAAATAGTCGATGTCGAGGTCAAGATACGGATGGATCAGCTTATCCTTGATGAGCTGCCAGATGATGCGCGTCATTTCATCGCCGTCGAGATCGGCGACGGGATTGGCGACCTTGATCTTGTTCATGTATCTGCCTCGTTCGAGCTTGAATGGGGACGGGGTCCCGGGTGGGTGATGTGATGAGGAGCGCT
>NZ_JAWDIV010000065.1:0-1030 GCF_032464655.1 Rhizobium sp. 25PS6 | reverse complement strand
GATCTTGTCCGTCTTCGATCTCATCTCGCTGCTTCTGGTTCTCACTGCCGGGTTCTCCTGGGTCAACCATCGCTATTTCAGGCTTCCCCCCTCGATCGGGATCCTCGTGATGGGACTTGCGGCCTCAGCTTTGCTCGTCCTGCTGGAGCTTTCGATTCCAGACGTTTCCGTCTACGCGGATGTCGCAGCTCTTGTGCGGCAGGTCGATTTCCAGACGACCGTCATGAACGGGCTTCTCGCCTTCCTCCTGTTTGCTGGCTCGCTCCATGTCGACTTTTCCGCCCTTCGCTCACGAGTCGCGGTCGTTGGTGCTATGGCCACCTTCGGCGTGCTGCTTTCAACGGCGCTCGTCGGCGTCGCGATGTGGGCCCTGGCAGCCCTGCTTGGCATAGAGCTGCCATTCCTGTGGGCGCTGGTGTTCGGCGCGCTGATCAGCCCTACTGATCCCGTGGCGGTTCTTTCGACGCTCAAGGCCATCAAGGTTCCGCAAGCGCTCGAGACCGACATGGCGGGCGAGTCGCTGTTCAACGACGGCGTCGGGGTCGTCGTATTCACCGCATTGCTCGCGCTGGCGAGCGGCGGCGCCGATGTTGGCGCGGCGCAGGTCGCGGAACTGTTCGTCCTCGAGGCACTGGGAGGGGCAGTGATCGGCCTGCTATCAGGTTACGTCGCCTACTTGGCCATGAGGGCGATCGACGACTATCCTGTCGAGGTTTTGATTTCCATCGCATTGGCGATGGGTTGCTATTCCCTCGCCTCCGCACTGCATATGAGCGGTCCGATCGCCGTCGTGGTCGCCGGAATCCTCGTTGGCAACCGCGGACCGAAGGACGCGCTCAGCGAGGTAACGCAGCGATATCTCTTCGGCTTCTGGACGTTGGTCGACCAGATCCTAAACTCGGTGCTCTTCCTCCTTATCGGACTTGAGGTACTTGTTCTTCGCTACGAGGCGCCGATCCTGCCGCTCGCCCTCGCCGCGATACCTGTGGCGCTCGCGGCCCGCTTCGCGTCGACCATCATCCCCGTGACC
>NZ_JAWDIV010000064.1:0-1058 GCF_032464655.1 Rhizobium sp. 25PS6 | reverse complement strand
AAAGGTGAGGAAATTGCTTTCGAGCCCACCGAACCCGGCCACCATTGCGGACAGGATGCGACCAAAGAAGTTGCTCGCGACATTGCCGGTCACATAGGCCGCCAACGCGCCTGGCGCCTGGATCGGCGAGAAGTGTTCCGAGAGATAGGCTATGGTCAGCGTGAAGGCTGCCGACATACAGAGGCCCTGGACGATACGGAGGATGGCAAAAACCGTCAGATCGTGGGTAAAGGCGAGAGCTGTCGTGGGAAGGGAAAGCAGCGCTAGGCTGATCCAGATACCGCTGCGGCGATCGATCCTGCGACCGAAGAAGGCTATGCCAAGGCCGGCGACGGCCATGCCGAAAGTACTGGCATTGACGGCAAAGCCCATGGCAGCGCGACTGACCTGGAATTTCTCGACAAGTGCGGGCAGGATCGCCTGGGCCGCGAAGAGATCTACCAATGTCAGGAAGGAAATCAGCGCGATGACGGCAAAGCGCCGACGATCGGTGTCGGCCCCGAGATTCGCGCGCGGCGGATTGAGGACATGCTCGAGGCCGGTCATGGCAATCGCTCCAACTGGTTGAATGAAGTGGTGCGGCATCTCCGATCCGGCGGGACCGGAGATGCCTTTCAGTGAGCCTGGGAGCAGCTCACATGGATTCGTGCTTTTGCGCTTCGGAGCTCAGGATGTCGGCGGAGTAGAGGACAGCCGGCTTGCTGCCATTGTTCTTCCACCAATGCGACAGCGTGCCGAATTCGGCAGTCACGTCGCCGGCCTTGTGCTCGATCGGCACTTTGCAAGTGCTGCGGTATTCGGTGATCGAGCCCGAAACGATCAGGATGTTGGCTGGGCGAGCCTCATGCGAATGCCACGGCACGACGCCGCCAGGCTGCACGACGAGCTTGCGCATGCGTAGGGCACTGTTCTTCCAGGCATCGCCCTTGGAGGCGAGATCGATCGAGGAAATGACCTCGTCGGTCACGTTCTTCGGCATCATTTCGCCGGGTTGCATGCCGTTTTCGGCGACCTGATCAACCGGGCATTCGCCGGCATAGGCATAGCCGGTCGGGATG
>NZ_JAWDIV010000063.1:0-1059 GCF_032464655.1 Rhizobium sp. 25PS6 | reverse complement strand
CCCCTCCAATTTTCCCAGCGCCGCAAGCGGCACAGAGAAAATCGGTTCCTCCGCTCGCCGCACGGCGGCCGCGTTCCGCGGTCCCGGACCCCTCACGGACTACGGTGCGGACACCTTTCGTCAGAAACGAAAAGGAGACCCTGATGACAAAGCATCAAATCACTCACCAGATTGGAGACGACCAGAAGCGGTCGGATCAACAGCCGGATTGGCTTGAACGCTTGCGCGGAAATTTCGATGCGGAGGTGCATCTTCCCGCCGATATCTCGCGCGAGTTTCTGTCAGCGGCGCTGCTTTGGGCAATCGACAACAAGGTCGATTTCGGATTGTTTCACGAACCCGGCAAGATCATCATTGCGCATTCTGGCGGCGATGAGATCTACCTTCCGTCGCGGTGGTCCGACAAACGATGGCATATCGGCCTGGACGACAAAGAGCCCTTCTTCGATCCCGCTGATTGAGATCCAGACCAGAGGCGGCTTACCGCCTCTGGTCCTTGACTTCGCGTGAGCCGTTCCAGCCGGAGCGGCTATGAAAGGGGGGCTCTGCCGCCCCTCTCAAACCTCACCCCATGAAGGAACGGCAACGCCCCTCCTTCAAACTTCCTCCCATGGGGAAAGGGGACGGTTCCCTCCTCCCTTTCCCCAAACCCCTATCCTTCTCCCGTGCCGGGGAAGCGATGGTTCGCTGTCACCCGCCCTGGCACCAGCCGTGTCGGGCACCATCCCATGATCGGGCGAGCCCTTCGCCGATCAAGACGTCGCCCAGCGAATTGCCTGCGCGAGACACGGTGCGAAGTTTGCGACCGTACTTGTCTTCGTCACGGAACCCGGCCGCCAGAGAGAACTTCCCAGCGTTGAGCAGCGCCAGCAGCCGGGATTTTGCCGCTTCACCTTTGATCCTTTCGGCCTCGCAGCGGGGCGGGCTGAGTTCAGGCGTATCGATGTCGGCGATGCGGATTTTCTCGCCCTCGAACCAGAAGGTGTCGCCATCGACGACGCAGTTCGTCCGGTGGCTGTCGCCGCAGATCGAAAATGCCGCCGACAATGAATCCGTCGT
>NZ_JAWDIV010000062.1:0-1060 GCF_032464655.1 Rhizobium sp. 25PS6 | reverse complement strand
GAAGGTGAGGAAATTGATTTCGAGCCCACCGAACCCGGCCACCATTGCGGACAGGATGCGACCAAAAAAGTTGCTCGCGACATTGCCGGTGACATAGGCCGCCAACGCGCCTGTCGCCTGGGTTGGCGAGAAGTGTTCCGAGAGATAGGCAATGGTCAGCGTGAAGGCTGCCGACATGCAGAGGCCCTGGACGATACGGAGGATGGCAAAAACCGTCAGATCGTGGGTAAAGGCGAGAGCTGTCGTGGGAAGGGAAAGCAGCGCAAGGCTGATCCAAATACCGCTGCGGCGATCGATCCTGCGACCGAAGAAGGCTATGCCAAGGCCGGCGACGGCCATGCCGAAAGTGCTGGCATTGACGGCAAAGCCCATCGCGGCGCGGCTGACCTGGAATTTCTCGACAAGCGCGGGCAGGATCGCCTGAGCCGCGAAGAGATCGACCAGTGTCAGGAAGGAAACCAGCGCGATGACGGCAAAGCGCCGGCCATCGGCGGCGGTAGCGCCGAGGGTCGTTCTCGGCGGATTGAGGACATGCTCGATGCCGGTCATGGCGATCGCTCCAACGGTTGGATGAAGTGGTGCGGCATCTCCGATCTGGCGGGACCGGAGACGCCTTTCAGCGAGCCTGGGAGCAGCTCACATGGATTCGTGCTTTTGCGCTTCCGAGGTCAGGATGTCGGCGGAGTAGAGGACAGCCGGCTCGCTGCCATTGTTCTTCCACCAATGCGACAGCATGCCGAATTCGGCAGTCACGTCGCCGGCCTTGTGCTCGATCGGCACCTTGCAAGTGCTGCGGTATTCGGTGATCGAGCCCGAAACGATCAGGATGTTGGCCGGGCGAGCCTCATGCGAATGCCACGGCACGACGCCGCCGGGCTGCACGACGAGCTTGCGCATGCGTAGGGCACTGTTCTTCCAGGCATCGCCCTTGGAGGCGAGATCAATCGAGGAAATGACCTCGTCGGTCACGTTCTTCGGCATCATTTCGCCGGGCTGCATGCCGTTTTCGGCGACCTGATCGGCCGGGCATTCGCCGGCATAGGCATAGCCGATCGGGATC
>NZ_JAWDIV010000061.1:0-1118 GCF_032464655.1 Rhizobium sp. 25PS6 | reverse complement strand
GTGAGTTCATGCTGAACCGCGACCTGCGGGCTTTGAGAGGCTAACCGGTACGCCTGATTTGCGCGAGGAGTTTCTGGCGGAAGACTTCTGCCGGCGTTTTGTAGCCGAGGCATTTGCGTGGCGTTGCGTTCAGGCGGTTGCAGATCTCGGTGAGATCGCGGTCGCTGAGAGACAGTGGATCGACCTCTCTCGAAAGCCATTTCCTGGCCCGTCTATTGGTGTTCTCGACAGTGCCCTTCTGCCACGGGGATTGCGGATCGCAAAACCATGTCTGCGCTCCGATGCTGGCCTGCAGGTAAGGCCAGTCGGTGAACTCCGTGCCACGATCGAAGGTGATCGAGCGACGGGCGAGGTGGGGCAGGGATTGTAGCACCTGGATCAGGCCGTCCATCACCGGCCTCGATTGCCGGTCATTGTTGCGCAGCAAGACGGCAAATCGGCTGACCCGTTCGACCAGCGACGTCACGTTGGCCTTTCCGAACTTCTTGCGAAACTGGATGAGATCGCATTCCCAATGCCCGAACTGTTTTCGCTCGGCGACGGCGTCTGGCCGGTAGAGAATGTTGACATCCGGGGTGAACCGCTTGCCATGGCGGCGTCTGGCGTGCCGCGGCCGGCGTCTGGCACGATGCTCCGGCAGGTGTCGCCACAGTTTGATGGCGTGACCGTCCGAGGAATAGGCGAACTTATAGATCGTCTCATGGCTGACGGAGATCGGATGGCGCTCAAGCTGCAATCGGCCGGCGATCTGTTGCGGCGACCAGCCATGCATGATGCGCTCGATCACCGATTGGCGGAGCTGCGCGAACCGGGCAAGTTTGCGCAGCTTGGCACGCCGTTCTCGCGCCGTGTCATTGGCCATCACGCAGTAGTAACCGTTGAGGTCCGGCATCTCACGATCCTCGAACGTATTGCGGCGCAGCTCACGGAAAATGGTCGAGCGATGTCGGTGCAGCTTCTCGGCGATCACATCAACGCTGACCCAGCCGTGCGCCAGCGGGCAATCTTGCGGCGTTCATCGATATCGATCTGGGAGTAGGTGCGCTTCATGTCTCGTTCCTTGCAAGGATAAACCGTTGTTATCTATTGCAAGTCGCACTTCATCCTTGAACCCACCC
>NZ_JAWDIV010000060.1:0-1124 GCF_032464655.1 Rhizobium sp. 25PS6 | reverse complement strand
TGCCCTTCCCGAGAGAAGGGTGACAGTTCATACCGGAGACATGGGTTACACTTTTGGCCTTTGCGAGGAGAGCGAAGGTGCCTTGGCAGGAGTGCAACCGTATGGACGAGCGTCTCAAATTCGTTGCGCGGGTTCTTGATGGCGAGAAGATAGCGGCGCTGTGCCGCGAGTTCGGCATCTCGCGCAAGACCGGCCACAAGATCATCAGCCGCTATAATGCCTGCGGGCTGGAAGGACTGACGGATCGCTCGCGGCGTCCCTACCGGCACGCCAATCAGCTTCCTTTCCAAATCGAGAAGCTGATTGTGCGTGCCAAGCAGGAGAAGCCGAACTGGGGCGCACCGAAGATCAGAGAACGACTGGCGCGGCTTTACCCGGACGTGCAAACGCCGGCGATCTCGACCGTGCATGCGGTGCTCGACCGCAACGGGCTGGTTCAGCACCGCAAGCGACGGCGCAACAGGGCACAGGGAACGCCACTCTCCCAACCTCGCCAACCCAACGACTTATGGTGCGCTGATTACAAAGGCGAGTTCATGCTTGCCGACAAGCGCTACTGCTATCCATTGACGGTCACCGATTTCGCCAGCCGCTACCTCCTAGCCTGTGAGGCGCTGCACACGACGAAGGAAGCCTACGCCTTCACCGTGTTCGAAAGCGTCTTCAAGGAGTTCGGCCTGCCCAGGGCGATCAGAACCGACAACGGCGTACCCTTCGCTAGTCCCAATGGATTGTTCAATCTGTCGCGGTTGGCGGTCTGGTGGCTGAGGCTCGGCATCGACATCGAGCGCATCAAGCCAGGCAATCCGCAGCAGAACGGCCGCCACGAACGCATGCATCTCACACTCAAGCTGGAAACCACTAAGCCGGCCGGCGCCAATTTCCTGCAGCAGCAGGCCCGCTTTGACGACTTCGTCGAAGAATTCAACACAGAGCGGCCGCACCAAGCCCTTGACATGGCTTGCCCGGCAGAGCGCTACCACGCTTCACCACGACCCTATCGCGGCCTGCCGGAGCTCGACTATCCGTTCCACGACCAGACCGTGACCGTCACAACATGCGGCCGCATCTGCTACAAGCGAAAGAAGATCAATCTCAGCCTGGTCTTTGCCGGACAGGCCGTC
>NZ_JAWDIV010000059.1:0-1155 GCF_032464655.1 Rhizobium sp. 25PS6 | reverse complement strand
TGAGCGACTATCTGGTGTGTCAAGTTGCATGTTCGAATTCTCTTCGCGCATCTCGTGCTTTTGCATTGAGAATGACCAGGAGTTTTCGGGCGAGTGCAATGCGGATGACCATTTTGGGTTTGCCGGCGCTTTGCAACCTTTGCCTGAAAGCGGCCAGATGCGGATCGTGTCTGGCTGCGGTGGCGGCGACCAGGAACAGGATGCCGCGTGGTCCGGAGCGCCCGCCGCGCACCGGTCGCGGTCCGCTGCGTTTGCCGCTGTCGTTGGCAATCGGCGCAAGGCCGGCCAGCTTGGCGATCGCCTTGTTGGAGATCCGGCCGATCTCGGGCAGCTCGGCCATCAGCCGGGCAACGGTGCGGTCGGCGACACCCTTGATCGAGCGAAAGGCCTGATTGAGGCAGGCCCAGAGCGGATCGTCGTCGATCATCGAGGCGATCTCGCCTTCGAGCGTGCGGCTCTGGCGCACCAGAAGCGCGATCACCTCGTTGAGGCTTGCCACGATCGACTCATCGCGGGCCGCACTGCGGCGCTGCTTCTGGACGATCAGGTCGCGCGTGACCTGGGAAAGCCGCGTCATCAGCGCCGACAGCCGCAGCTGCGCGGCTTTCGGCGGCGGCAGGGCAGACAGCCGTTTGGCCTCGGCATAATGGGCGATCATCTCCGCATCGATGCGGTCGGTCTTTTCCAGAAAGCCCATGGCCTCGGCAAAGCGGCGCACATGGCGCGGATTGGCCAGCGCGCAGGCAATCCCCAACTCCCACAACAACAGGAAGGCTGCCCGCTCGTAGCCGCCCGACGCCTCCATGACGACGAGTTCGACCCCATGCTCCCGGCAAAACTCGGCCAGCGCGCCGATGCCGGCCGCATCGTTGCTGAAGCGCTCAAACACCCCGGACGGGCGGATAAACGCATCCAGCCAGTCCTTCGAAACATCCACTCCACATATAACTCTGTTCACGGTAACCTGCCTTGTGCGTGCGATTGGAGCCAAGCGACTATTCGGTCGTACGTGACGATGACGAAGATCCCAGGCTCATCCACGGTTGTAACCGGAGGGGGTGCGGGCGACTTCGTCACGCCTCTGGCCGGGTGGCCACCCGGCCAGAGGCTCAATCGCTTCCATCGCACGAAATTCCTAACGTGCAGATACAAGGG
>NZ_JAWDIV010000058.1:0-1165 GCF_032464655.1 Rhizobium sp. 25PS6 | reverse complement strand
CCCTCACCAAGTCAGTTTATGCGTTGATCTTCCCTATTTCATTTTGGTGTCGCACGGCGTCTCTGACGCGGGCGTTTGCGATGGTGATGATCTTGCGCATGATGGCTGTGAGGGCGACGCGCTTGGGCTTTGCGGCCTTGAGCAGGGCCTTGTAGGCGACAGCGAGCGGATTGTCGCCGCGGCAGGCAGCGAGAGCGGCGATGAAGAGCGCCGGTCGGATCTGGCGCCGTCCGCCGGTGGTGCTGCGGTGCCAGTTGGCCTTGCCGCTGTCTTTGGGATGCGGGGCGACACCGGCAAGGCTTGCCACCTGGCGGCGGTTGAGGGTGCCGAGTTCGGGTATGACGGCCAAGAGCAGCGGCGCCAGGACAGGTCCGACACCGGGCACCGAACGCAGCTGTTGGGCCCGCAGTGCCAGATCGCGGCTTTCGCCGATCAGGGTGTCGATCTCGGCATTGAGGGCTTCGATATGGCGCTCCAGTTCGGCGAGATGATCGCGGATATTATCGGCTATGAGGCGGCTGCGTGGGGCTTTCAGGCGGTTCTGCTCCTGCACCCGCATGGCGACGAGGTCGAGACGGCGGGCGACGAGCAGCTCGAGCTTCTGCTGGGTGGGATCGGCCGACTGCCAACGGGGCAGTGTGGCGGCGCGGTCGCGGCCATAGCGGGACAGCCAGCGGGCATCGATAGGATCGTTCTTGGCGCGCTTGCCGAAGGATGCGATATAGGCCTTGACCTTGGCGGGGTCGGCGCGGTGGGCAGGAATGGCCAGTTCCAAGAGCACACCAAGCAGGATGTCCTCATAGCCGCCGGTGGCCTCGCACACAGCGAGGGTAGTCGTGCCCTGATACGGCTGCAGGGCGGCACGCAGCGCATCGGCTTCATTGGCGACGGTTACGGTGTGGCGTCTACCGTCGCATAGGGTGACGGTGTCGCGGGAGACGTCCAGGCCGAGGATGGACTGGATTTCGGTGGGTTCTGCCATCATAATCGGGCTCCATGCTTCGAATTGTCTGCGGGCGTGTCCGACGGATAGCCCATTCAAGTCAGCAAGCGATGCGAAGCTGGAGCGGCAAAGTCCCTTCATGAAGTCGGTCGTTGACACCTATTCCTGTACGGGCGCTTTGCCGCGCGAGCCCCGGGATGGCCATCCCGGGGCTCGATCCCA
>NZ_JAWDIV010000057.1:0-1258 GCF_032464655.1 Rhizobium sp. 25PS6 | reverse complement strand
TTGCTCCGCAGACAGTACGACTTCGTTCGCGGGACCGTGATCGTTCTCGTCTGGGGAGGTCTCAGGGGCGGCATATCGATCGCCTTGGCGCTGTCCCTTCCGGAAACGCCTTTCAAGGCGGCTCTGCTTGCCGCCACTTATGCCGTCGTGATTTTCACGATCGTGGTTCAGGGACTCACGCTGGGGAAAGTCGCCAGCCGCTCGTTGCGGCCGTCCGGCCCTTGACTGTAAAGAACAACAGTAGCTTGAGTGGACGACGAAATCGCACGGTGACACTGGCAACATCGGCTATTGAATCAGGCGGAAGCGAGGTGACGGCGCAATGAGGGTAGCCATTCATGCGCTCGGCACGCGCGGCGACGTTCAACCCTATATCGCTCTGGCATTGGGATTGATCCAGCGAGGACATCGCGTACAGCTCGCTGCTCCGGTTCAGTTCGAGAGCATGGTGCAAGACCACGGCGTCGCATTCGCCCCCCTGCCTGGAGAGTTTCTCGCTCTTCTCGATACTCCGGAAGGAAAGGCGGCGATCGCCGGCGGCAAGGGCTTCAGTGCGGGTTTGAAGCTGCTCAAGTACGTCCGTCCGATGATGCGAACCCTGCTAGACGCGGAATGGAAAGCAGCGCAGGCCTTCAACCCCGACATCTTCGTGCATCATCCGAAGGCAATCGCGGTGCCACACATGGCGGAGGCGCTTCAGTGCCCATTTATTCTGGCTTCGCCCCTGCCTGGCTTTACGCCGACCGCCACTTTTCCCAGCCCGATGTTGCCTTTCAGAGATCTGGGCTGGTTCAACCGGATCAGCCATATCGCGGCGATCAGGGGCGCGGAACTTCTGTTCGGCACGTTGCTCTCGACCTGGAGGGTGGAACGGCTTGGTCTGGCGCGACGCAGGACGCCAGCTATCGCTTCGAGTGGCGCGCTCTACGCCTATAGTCGCCATGTCGTGCCGGTCCCTCCGGACTGGGGCAGTGACGTGCTGGTGAGTGGCTACTGGTTTCTCGACAGCAAGAACTGGCGACCCCCAGACGATTTGGCAGCATTCCTCGCGGAAGGGGAGCCGCCAATCTACGTTGGCTTCGGAAGCATGCCGGGCGTCGATCCGGGCCGAATGACAGCCACTGTTGTCGAGGCCCTCGCAGGGCAGGGCAAGCGGGGCATCTTGGCTCTTGGAGGCGGTGCCCTGGCCGCGGACCATAAATCCGAGCATGTTCACGTCGTCCGCGACGCCCCTCACGACTGGTTGTTTCCCGAGGTG
>NZ_JAWDIV010000056.1:0-1381 GCF_032464655.1 Rhizobium sp. 25PS6 | reverse complement strand
GTCATTCCGCCGCATCGAGGTCAGAGAGCGCTTGGCGCCGTCGGGCAATGACGGCGGGATCGTTCATGAAATCCCTGTTCCGACCGGGCTTGCGGCTCCGCGGCGTATAGCCGTTCTTCTCGCTGTTGGTCTTCACCTTCGGCGTTGGTCGCTGATCCTGCCGCTCCTTGATATAGGCCAGCACATCGGAAAGCCGCTTGTTCTCCGTGATCGCCGCATGCGTCACCCGCTGGTCCTTGTCGAACACCCGATAGGACAGGGAATGGCCTTTCCAGCGCACGTCGAGCCGGCCATCGGCATAGGCATAGGTCTCGACATAGCGACCAACCAGGCCACGCGTCACATCACTCTCTTCCAGCATGATCCGCTGGCGCTCGAACGAAAACGTCAGCTGCGCCCCGACATAACGCTGCTCACGCTTGCACAGGATCTCCTGCAGCCGATCCGATGGCATGTTGATCGGCCGATGCAGATTGTCAGGACGGGTAGGGGCGATGGCAAACCGCTGGTTATACCGCGCCATGAACCGCGGCAGAAAAGCATTGCCATCGTCCATGCTGCCGATGCCCGCTAACCGCAGTTCCTTGATCAGCCGATCCTGCAATGTCCGGTTCATCCGTTCAACCCGGCCCTTCGCCTGGCTCGAATTTGCGCAAAGAATCTCGATGTTTAGTTCCGAGAGTGCACGCCCGAACTGGGTCATGCCCTGGCCACCCTTGGCCTCCTTCTTCGCCACCCGGAACACCGAATGCTTGTCGGAGTAGAAGGCCACAGGCGCGCCGTGATCACGCAGGTAAAGCTCCAGCGCCTCGAAATAGCTGAACGCGCTTTCCGAGCGCACGAAGCGCAACTGCATCAGCTTGCCCGTCGCATCGTCGACGAACACCAGCAGCGAACACGGATCGCCGCGATCCTCGAACCAGCGATGTTCCGATCCGTCGATCTGCACCAGCTCGCCATAGGCCTCGCGCCGCAATCGTGGCTGATGAAACGTCCGCCGCTGCTTGCGCGACAGCCAGATGCCGGCGCCCGTCATCCATTGGCGCAGCGTCTCGCGCGACACCGTCAGCCCATCGAGCTCGGCAAGCTTCTCGGCTGCCAAGGTTGGACCGAAATCGGCATAGCGCTCTCGAATGAGAGCCAAAGCATAATCGCGCACGCCCGGGCTGATCCTGTTGTTCGACGGTCGGCCGATCGCCTTGTGCCGGATCGACGCCGCGCCGGTCGTCCTGATCCGCTCCAACAGCCGGCGCACCTGGCGCTCGCTCAAGCCCAGAACACGCGCCGCCGAGACCAGCGTCGCCCGGCCGTCAACGACCTTCGACAAAACCTCGATCCGCTGCAGATCACGCTCGCTCATCGCTATCAGTCCCATCGGCAA
>NZ_JAWDIV010000055.1:0-1400 GCF_032464655.1 Rhizobium sp. 25PS6 | reverse complement strand
TACCTCGGGAAACAACCAGTCGTGAGGGGCGTCGCGGACGACGTGAACATGCCCGGATTTATGGTCCGCGGCCAGGGCACCGCCTCCAACAGCCAAGATACCCCGCTTGCCCTGCCTCCCGAGCGCCTCGACAACAGTGGCTGTCATCCGGTCCGGATCGACGCCTGGCATGCTTCCGAAGCCGACGTAGACTGGCGGCTCACCTTCGGCGAGGAAGGCTGCCAGATCGTCTGGAGGTCGCCAGTTCTTGCTGTCGAGAAACCAGTAGCCACTCACCAGCACGTCACTGCCCCAGTCCGGAGGGACCGGCACCACATGGCGACTGTAGGCATAAAGCGTGCCGTTGGAAGCAATAGCGGGCGTCCTGCGTCGCGCCAGACCAAGCCGTTCCACCCTCCAGGTCGAGAGCAACGTGCCGAACAGAAGTTCCGCGCCCCTGATCGCCCCGATATGGCTGATCCGGTTGAACCAGCCCAGATCTCTGAAAGGCAACATCGGGCTGGGAAAAGTGGCGGTCGGCGTAAAGCCAGGAAGAGGCGAGGCCAGAATAAATGGGCACTGAAGCGCCTCCGCCATGTGTGGCACCGCGATCGCCTTCGGATGATGCACGAAGATATCTGGGGTGAAGGCCTGGGCTGCTTTCCATTCCGCGTCGAACAGGCTTCGCATCATCGGACGTGCATACTTGAGCAGCTTGAAGCCGGCACTGAAGCCCTTGCCGCCGGCGATCGCCGCCTTTCCTTCCGGAGTATCGAGAAGTGCGAGAAACTCTCCAGGCAAGGGGGCGAATGCGACGCCGTGGTCTTGCACCATGCTCTCGAACTGAACCGGAGCAGCGAGCTGTACGCGATGTCCTCGCTCGATCAATCCCAATGCCAGAGCGATATAGGGTTGAACGTCCCCGCGCGTGCCGAGCGCATGAATGGCTACCCTCATTGCTCCGTCACCTCGCTTCCGCCTGGTTCAAGAGCCGTTGTTGCAAATGTGACTGGGCGGCTCGGTGGCGATCTTTCTGAGCAGCCATCTCGCTACGAGCCGAACCATCCCATCGCCCCCGCGCCTACGATCGCGACCTGTGCTACTGCGAGGAGGGCCAGGACTCCGACTACGAGGAAAAGCCGCTTCGTGCTGATATTCATTTCGTCGTCCACTCAAGCCACTGTTGTTGTTTACAGTCAAGGGCCGGACGCCCGCAACGAGCGGCTGGCGACTTTCCCCAGCGTCAGTCCCTGAACCACGATCGTGAAAATCACGACGGCATAAGTGGCGGCAAGCAGAGCCGCCTTGAACGGCGTTTCCGGAAGGGACAGCGCCAAGGCGATCGATATGCCGCCCCTGAGACCTCCCCATACGAGAACGATCACGGTCCCGCGAACGAAGTCATACTGTCTGCGGAGCAG
>NZ_JAWDIV010000054.1:0-1467 GCF_032464655.1 Rhizobium sp. 25PS6 | reverse complement strand
CGGTGTCTTGGCCAAAGTGGCGAAACCTGGGAGAGCGTCGGCGCCGCCATAGGCAAGCCAACCTCCAGCAGCAATGATCACGGTGCATAGAACTACCGTCGAGCGTTTACGCCATCTGTTCTGCCCAGATCTCAGCAGTCCTCCACCCGCGCGCTGCCGATCGCGGCCGCCTCCGGCCTTCGGGGGCTTTCTGAACGGAACCACATTCGATTTCGCCACTATCCGATCCCTCGTTTCGCCTCACCCTATGTCGGACCCGGTTTCATCTGCGTTTACGGAGGAACTGGCTCCGGCCGCGGTGTGGCCGGCAAAATGGTGTGCGACGGGCGGGGGCAGTCGATCTCGCCTCCCCTTCGGGCCACTATGTTGAGGCTCCTGCGGCTGCCCTGTTTTCCTCCCGTCGCACGTCGAGAATTCCCGAAATCTCGCCCGTCGGGCGTCGCTATGCTGATTTCTCCGATACTCTTCTTTTTCCTGGATCAGCCTTGCTCGGTTGCACTGCGCGCCGGCCTGGATCATGCAGGCTTTGGCGCATCCCCGATCATGTGAAACCTGTTCGTGCCGACGCATGCCTTCATGTCGTCGCGCCGGAACCAGATGGCGCGTCCGCATCGGAGCGGCGCGTTTCCTGCGGTGAAGACGATCTGTTCATCGGCACGCATGCGCAGAACTTCATGGGGCTGGATGAGTGGTCGAGCAGCGAGCTGCTTCGAGCGTGTTCGCGATGATCCCTTTGCCTGGAAGCTGCGGCTCACCTGGTCGATCTCGACCGTGGTCATGCCGCAGCGCTTCGATATGTAGTCGGCGGTCTCGGGATCGTTGATCGCTGCGAACGAGATCCAGCTGGCACTCTCGAACCACTTGCTCGCCGCGTCGCGACCGCCATAGGTTTCACGCATCTGGCCGATCGACTGGTAGATCATCGTCAGCGTGATGCCGTATTTGCGTCCGGCGTCGCGCGCGGTCTCGATGATCCGCATGTAGCCGAGGCGGGCGACCTCATCGAGGAGAAACAGCGCGCGCCCCTTTATTTGTCCGTCGCGATTGTAGATCGCATTCAGAAACGAGCCGATGATGACCCGCGCAAGACCGGAATGGGTCTCCAAGGTCTTGAGGTCGATGTTGATGAAGACGTCGGTGTTTCCCGCCGCGATGTCGCTGGTCGAGAACTTCTTCCCAGACACGAGTGCTGCGTAGTTCGGATAGGAAAGCCAGTGTGTTTCCTTGACCGCGTTAGCGTAGACGCCGGAGAAGGTTTCCGGCGTCATGTTGACGAAGGCTGCGACGTTCTCCTTTACGAAATCCGAGCCCGAATTGTCGTAGATGTCTTGCAGCCGCTTGCGCAATGTCGGCTCTGGCTCCGAGAGATTCATGCGCACCTGCCGAAGCGTCTGCTCCTTCTCGTCCGTGTGACCTGACAGGCAGACGTCGGCGATGAGCGCCGTCAGCAACTGGAGAGCTGACGCT
>NZ_JAWDIV010000053.1:0-1468 GCF_032464655.1 Rhizobium sp. 25PS6 | reverse complement strand
GGGTGTCTTGGCCAAAGTGACGAAACCGGGGAGAGCTTCGTTGCCGCCATAGGCAAGCCAACCTCCAACGGCAATGATCACCGTGCATAGAACTGCCGCCGCGCGTTTACGCCGTCTGATGCGCTCAGATCTTACCAGTCCTCCGCCCGCGCGCTGCCGATCGCGACCGCGTCCGGCCTTCGGCGGCTTTCTGATCGGAACTATATTCGATTTCGCCACTATCCGATTCCTCGTTTCGCCTCACCCTATGTCGGACCCGGTTTCATCTGCGTTTACGGAGGAGCTTGTCTTCGGGCTGCGGCGTGGCCGCCAAAATGGTGTGCGAGGGTCGGGGAGCAGTCGATCCCGCCTCCCCTTTGGGGCCACTATGTTGAGGCTCCCGCGGCTGCTCTGTTTCCCGCCCGTCGCACGACGAGAATTCCCGAAATCCCGCCCGTCGGGCGTCGCTATGCTGATTTCTCCGATACTCTTCATTTTCCTGGATCAGCCTTGCTTGTTTGCACTGCACGCCGGCTTGGATCATGCAGTTGGCGTATCGCCGATCATGTGAAACCTGTTCGTGCCGACGCATGCCTTCATGTCGCCGCGCCGGAACCAGATAGCTCGTCCGCATCGGAGCGGCGCGTTTCCTGCGGTGAACACGATCTGTTCGTCGGCACGCATGCGCAGGACTTCGTGGGGCTGGATGAGTGGTCTGGCAGCGAGCTGCTTCGAGCGCGTCCGCGATGATCCCCTCGCTTGGAAACTGCGGCTCACCTGGTCGATCTCGACCGTGGTCATGCCGCAACGTCGAGAAATGTAATCGGCGGTCTCGGGATCGTTGATCGCGGCGAACGAAATCCAGCTGGCGCTCTCGAACCATTTGCTTGCAGCATCGCGGCCGCCATAGGTTTCGCGCATCTGGCCGATCGACTGGTAGATCATCGTCAGCGTGATGCCGTATTTGCGTCCGGCGTCGCGCGCGGTCTCGATGATCCGCATGTAGCCGAGGCGGGCGACCTCATCGAGGAGAAACAGGGCGCGCCCCTTGATCTGTCCGTCGCGATTGTAAATCGCATTCAGAAACGAACCGATAATGACACGCGCAAGACCCGAATGGGTCTCCAATGTCTTGAGATCGATGTTGATGAAGACGTCCGTATTCCCGGCCGCGATGTCGCTGGTCGAGAACTTCTTCCCAGACACGAGAGCTGCGTAGTTTCGATAGGAAAGCCAGTGCGTTTCCTTGACCGCATTGGCGTAGACGCCGGAGAAGGTCTCCGGTGTCATGTTGACGAAGGCTGCGACGTTCTCCTTCACGAAATCCGAACCCGAATTGTCGTAGATGTCTTGCAGCCGCTTGCGCAATGTGGGCTCCGGCTCCGAGAGATTCATGCGCACCTGGCGAAGCGTCTGGTCCCGCTCGCCCGTGTGACCGGACAGGCAGACATCGGCGATCAGCGCTGTCAGCAGCTGCAGCGCAGATGCG
>NZ_JAWDIV010000052.1:0-1544 GCF_032464655.1 Rhizobium sp. 25PS6 | reverse complement strand
GAAGGGTTCGTCGGGAGCGGCGGGCCCACCAGGCTCTCTCAGCAACACGTCGCGGCAGCGACGTATAATTGCGCCCTTGGAAGCCGCTCCTTCGGAACGGCCGGGATGATCCACCAAAGGATCGTCGTTGGCGATTGTAGGATTCACAGTAGTGCGTTCGCTACTTAAGTTCTGGAAACTGGCTTCGAAAGACAAGCTTTCTCAGCCAGGGAGACAATCGGAATGAAGAAGCCATCCGCGAAAATCCGCGACGAAATTGCCAAACTGCAGGACCAGCTCAAGCTCGCCGAGACACGGGAAGCGGAACGCATTGGCCGGATCGCGCTCAAGGCAGGCCTTGGCGACATCGAGATCGACGAGGCGGAGCTTCAGGCAGCGTTTGACCAACTGAGCAGGCGAGTTCGCGGAGGGCAGGGGGGTACGACCGGAGGGAAAAAGGGGGCAGGCGATAGCCGCGGTCCAACGTCGAATACGGCGCACGCGTCTGGCGCGGCTGCGGGCAGCGGTGGCGAGGCTTGAACGTATGGCGAGAACGATGAGATCCGACGCCCGCAAGAAGGATACGCGGGAGAAGATCGAGCTCGGCGGCCTGATCGTCAAGGCCGGTCTGCGCTACGAGAAGCGAGCGCTGTTGCTGGGCGCGCTGATCGATGCAGCGCGCCGCCTCAAGGGTGACGATGGCGAGCGCTCCAGGCTCACCGCACTCGGCGTGGAGGCGTTCGGCAATGACGATCAATAGGATTGCGCTCGTCGTCGTGCCGGCGGCGTTGATGATCCTGGTCGTCATCGGAATGACCGGCATCGAACAGTGGCTTTCCGGCTTCGGAAAGACCGAGGCCGCGCGCCTTGCATGGGGGCGGGCAGGGATCGCGCTTCCCTATCTCGCAAGTGCCGCAGTCGGAATCTTGTTCCTGTTCGCGACCGCCGGCGCGATCAATATCAAGCAGGCAGGTTGGGGCGTCGTTGCGGGATGCAGCGAGATGATCCTGATCGCGGCACTTCGCGAGACAATACGCCTTTCCGCTTTCATGAAGACGGTACCAGCCGACAAGACGGTCTTGGCCTTTCTTGATCCGGCAACGTCGATCGGAGCGAGTGCGGCGCTCTTATGTGCCTGCTTCGCACTCCGCGTCGCGCTCATCGGCAATGCGGCATTCGCAAGGGCCGAGCCGAAGCGCATTCAGGGCAAGCGGGCGCTTCATGGCGAGGCAGATTGGATGAAGCTCACAGAGGCGGCAAAGTTGTTTCCCGATGCTGGTGGCATTGTCATCGGCGAGCGCTATCGGGTCGACAAAGACAATGTCGGCGCCCGAGCGTTTCGCGCCGACAGCGCCGAGACCTGGGGCGCCGGTGGCAAGTCGCCGTTGCTGTGCTTCGATGGCTCGTTCGGCTCGTCGCACGGGATCGTCTTTGCCGGTTCCGGCGGTTTCAAGACAACGTCGGTGACGATCCCAACGGCGCTCAAATGGGGCGGCACGCTGATCGTTCTCGATCCATCGAACGAGGTCGCACCGATGGTCTCCGCGCATCGCGGCGGAGCGGGC
>NZ_JAWDIV010000051.1:0-1545 GCF_032464655.1 Rhizobium sp. 25PS6 | reverse complement strand
AAAGGGTTCGTCGGGAGCGGCGGTCCCACCAGGCTCTCTCAGCAACACGTCGCGCCAGCGACGTATAATTGCGCCCTTGGAAGCCGCTCCTTCGGAACGGCCGGGATCATCAAGCAAAGCATCGCCGTTGGCGATTGTAGGATTCACAGTAGTGCGTTCCGCACTCTCATCCGAAAAACTGGCTCCGAAAGACACGCTTTCTCACCCAGGGAGACGACCGGACATGAAGAAGCCATCCGCGAAAATCCGCGACGAAATCGCCAAGCTGCAGGAACAGCTCAAGCTCGCCGAGACAAGGGAAGCGGAACGGATCGGCCGGATCGCGCTCAAGGCGGGCCTTGGCGAGATCGAAATCGACGAGGCAGAGCTTCAGGCTGCGTTTGAGCAACTGACCAAACGGTTTCGCGGAGGGCAGGGCGCTACGACCGGAGGGAAGAAGGGCGCCGGCGACAGCAGCGGACAAGCGTCGACCGCGGCGGACGCGTCTGGCGCGGGCGCGGGCAGCGCTGGCGAGGCTTGAGCGCATGGCGAGGACGATGACATCCGACGCCCGCAAGAAGGACACACGTCAAAAGATCGAGCTCGGCGGCCTGATCGTCAAGGCAGGGCTGCGCTACGAGAAGCGAGCGCTGTTGCTGGGCGCGCTGATCGATATCGCCCGCCGAATCAAGGATGACGATGGCGAGCGATCCAGGCTCACCGCACTCGGCGTGGAGGCGTTCGGCAATGACGATCAATAGGATTGCGCTCGTCGTCGTGCCAGGGACGTTGATGATCCTGGTCGTCATCGGAATGACCGGGATCGAACATTGGCTATCCGGGTTCGGGAAAACCGAGACCGCACGGTTGGCATGGGGGCGGGCAGGGATCGCGCTTCCCTATCTCGCAAGTGCGGCGATCGGCATCTTGTTCCTGTTCGCGAGCGCCGGCTCGATCAATATCAAACAGGCCGGTTGGGGCGTCGTCGCGGGTTGCAGCGCGACGATCCTGGTCGCAGCAGTCCGCGAGACAATGCGCCTTTCCGCTTTCATGAAGACGGTACCCGCCGACAAGACGGTCTTGGCCTTTCTCGATCCGGCAACGTCGATCGGCGCGGGTGCGGCGCTATTATGTGCCTGCTTCGCACTCCGCGTCGCGCTCATCGGCAATGCGGTATTCGCAAGGGCCGAGCCTAAGCGCATTCAGGGCAAGCGGGCGCTGCATGGCGAAGCGGATTGGATGAAGCTCACAGAAGCGGCAAAGTTGTTTCCCGATGCTGGTGGCATCGTCGTCGGCGAGCGCTATCGGGTCGACAAAGACAATGTCGGGAGCCAAGCGTTTCGCGCCGACAGCGCTGAGACCTGGGGCGCCGGTGGCAACTCGCCGTTGCTGTGCTTCGATGGCTCGTTCGGCTCGTCGCACGGGATCGTCTTTGCCGGCTCCGGCGGTTTCAAGACAACGTCGGTGACGATCCCAACGGCGCTCAAATGGGGCGGCACGCTGATCGTTCTCGATCCATCGAACGAGGTCGCACCGATGGTCTCCGCGCATCGCGGCGGAGCGGGG
>NZ_JAWDIV010000050.1:0-1635 GCF_032464655.1 Rhizobium sp. 25PS6 | reverse complement strand
GCATGCCGTCGAAAGTGGCCTGGACAAGATGAAAGGCGGCCGACAAGTTGATCGCCATGATCGCATCCCACTTCTCGGGCGGAAATTCGCCTATGGGAGAAACATGCTGGATGCCGGCATTGTTGACGATGATATCGACCTGGCCGAACCGTGCCTGTGCGCGCTCCACCATCATCAGGATAGCGTCGCGCTTCGACATATCGGCGCTGTCATAGGCGACATCGACATCGTTGCCTTCGGCCATCTCGGCTCGCAACGTTTCAATCTCGGCCGGATCGCCGAAACCATTGAGCATGATCGAGGCGCCCGCCCTTGCCAGCGCATGGGCAATGCCAAGGCCGATGCCGCTGGTCGAGCCCGTCACGATCGCCGTACGACCTTCGAGCATCTTCCGGCCAGCCAGGGATTCGGTTTCTGTAGCAAGCAGATTGAGCATCGCATTCTCCATTTTTAGGCGCCACGACGTGTAGCTTCCCGTTCAAAATGGCGCGGCTGCAGTCAAAAGAGAAATGCCGCTCGCTAATGGAATTGATAATTCAGTGGCATTGGCGGAAGATAGCGCGCGGGACCAGAATAGATGCACTGGCATACATTTGGGTTATTGGGGAGCGGATATGGATATTCATCACATCCGGTATTTTCTGGCCGTTTGCGAAACGCGCAACTTCACGCGCGCGGCGCAGAACTGCAATGTCACCCAGCCCGCGCTGAGCCGCGCCATTCAGCAGCTCGAGGACGAGGTGGGCGGGCTGCTTTTCCGCCGCGAACGGAACCTCACCCACATCACCGATCTCGGCAACCTATTGCGTCCGCGTTTCCAGCAAGTGCAGGACGAACTTCTGGGCGTCAAAACCGAGGCGTCAAGATTTCTCTGCCTCAACGATGCGCACCTCAAGGTCGGCATCATGTGCACGATCGGACCGCGGCGCTTTACCGGCCTGCTCACCGACTTCAACATGCGCCACAAGGGCATCCAGCTCCAACTCGTCGAGGGTATTCCGGCCAAGTTGTCGGGCTTGCTGGAACAGGGCGAGCTCGATATCGCGATCATGTCGAGCGCCGATAATTTTCCCGAACGCTTCGATGTGACGCCGCTGTTTCGGGAACGGTTCATGCTGGCCTTTCCGTCGGGGCACCGGCTCAGTCAATACGATGCCATTCCGATCGCCGCGATTGATGGCGAGATCTATCTTCGCCGTGTCAATTGCGAGTACTGGGACTACCTGACAGATCTCTGCGACGCCCAGGGCGTGAGCACGATCGTCTCCTATTCGAGCGAACGGGAGGATTGGATTCAGAATCTTGTCGCCGGTGGCCTCGGTATCTGTTTCATTCCGGAATACAGCGCGGTCGTGCCTGGCCTGCAAGTCCGGCCGGTCGCCGAACCGGAGGTGACCCGCGAAGTCTGCCTTGTAACCGTAACTGGCCGCCGCTTCTCCCCCGCCGTCTCGACTTTCGTCAGCGCGGTCAAATCTTACGGTTGGGCCACGCTGCCAAGCCGCTCGCACTGAAAGCATAACGAATGCAATGATTTGTGCTCCGTGTCCTGGTGATGCGGGGCGTCCGTACGCCCTGCGTTTCACGATAGCTTCAGGCTATGGAATTGAGAATAAGGCGGCATTTCTCATTCGCCAT
>NZ_JAWDIV010000049.1:0-1635 GCF_032464655.1 Rhizobium sp. 25PS6 | reverse complement strand
CTGGCGAATGAGAAATGCCGCCTTATTCTGAATTCCATAGCTTGAAGCTATCGTGAAACGCAGGACGTGCAGACGCCTCCGCATCGCCAGGACACGGAGCACAGTTCATTGCATTCGTTATGCTTTCAGTGCGAACGGCTTGGCAGCGTGGCCCAACCGTAAGATTTGACAGCGCCGACGAAAGTCGAGACGGCCGGGGAGAAGCGGCGGCCAGCTACGGTTACAAGGCAGACTTCGCGGGTTACCTCCGGTTCGGCGACCGGCCGGACTTGCAGGCCAGGCACGACGGCGCTGTATTCAGGAATGAAACAGATACCGAGACCACCAGCGACAAGATTCTGAATCCAGTCCTCCCGTTCGCTCGAATAGGAGACGATAGTGCTCACACCCTGAGCATCACAGAGATCCGTCAGGTAGTCCCAGTACTCGCAATTGACACGGCGAAGATAGATCTCGCCATCGATCGCGGCGATCGGAATGGCATCGTATTGGCTGAGCCGGTGCCCCGCCGGAAAGGCCAGCATGAACCGTTCCCGAAACAGCGGCGTCACATCGAAGCGTTCGGGAAAATTATCGGCGCTCGACATGATCGCGATATCGAGTTCGCCCTGCTCCAGCAATCCCGCCAACTTGGCCGGAATGCCCTCGACGAGTTGGAGCTGGATACCCTTGTGGCGCATGTTGAAATCGGTGAGCAGGCCGGTAAAACGCCGCGGTCCGATCGTGCACATGATGCCGACCTTGAGATGCGCATCGTTGAGGCAGAGAAATTTCGATGCTTCGGTTTTGACGCCCAGGAGTTCGTCCTGCACTTGCTGGAAACGCGGACGCAAGAGATTGCCGAGATCGGTGATGTGGGTGAGGTTCCGTTCGCGACGGAAAAGCAGCCCGCCCACCTCGTCCTCGAGCTGCTGAACGGCGCGGCTCAGCGCGGGCTGGGTGACGTGACAGTTCTGCGCGGCGCGCGTGAAATTGCGCGTTTCGCAAACAGCCAGAAAATACCGGATGTGATGGATATCCATATCCGCCCCCAACAATTCAAATGTATGCCCATGTATCTATTCTGGTCCCGCGCGCTATCTTCCGCCAATGCCCCTGAATTATCAATTCCATTAGTGAGCGGCATTTCTCTTATAACTGCGACCGCGCCATTTTGAACGGGAAGCTACACGTCGTAGCGCCTAAAAATGGAGAATGCGATGCTCAGTCTACTTGCTACCGAAACCGAATCCCTGGCTGGCCGGAAGATGCTCGAGGGTCGTACGGCGATCGTGACGGGCTCGACCAGCGGCATCGGCCTTGGCATTGCCCATGCGCTGGCAAGGGCGGGCGCCTCGATCATGCTCAATGGTTTCGGCGATCCGGCCGGGATTGAAACGTTGCGAGCCGAGATGGCCGAGGGCAACGATGTCGATGTCGCCTATGACAGCGCCGATATGTCGAAGCGCGACGCTGTCCTGATGATGGTGGAGCGCGCACAGGCTCGTTTCGGCCAGGTCGATATCATCGTCAACAATGCCGGCATCCAGCATGTTTCGCCCATTGGCGAATTTCCGCCTGAGAAGTGGGATGCGATTATGGCCATCAACCTGTCGGCCGCCTTTCATCTTGTCCAGGCCACTTTCGACGGTATGT
>NZ_JAWDIV010000048.1:0-1986 GCF_032464655.1 Rhizobium sp. 25PS6 | reverse complement strand
GTCGAGAACCTGAGCTACACGGGATCGGCCAACTTCACCGGCACCGGCAATGCGCTGGCCAACACCATCACCGGTGGCGCCGGCCATGACACGCTGAATGGCGGGGCAGGTGCCGATAGCTTGATCGGCGGTGCGGGCGACGACACCTATATCGTCGACAATGCCAGCGACAGCGTTGCCGAGAACGCCGCCGCGGGAACCGACACGGTTCGCACGACTCTGGCAAGCTATATGCTTGACGCCAATGTCGAGAACCTCACCTATATCGGAATCGGAACGGCAGCCTTTGCCGGCACCGGAAACGATCTCGACAATGTAATCACAGGGGCGGCAGCCATCGATACGCTGTCAGGCGGCGACGGCCATGACACGCTGAATGGCGGGGCAGGTGCCGATAGCCTGATCGGCGGTGCGGGCGACGACACCTATATCGTCGACAATGCCGGCGACAGCGTTGCCGAGAACGCCGCCGCGGGAACCGACACGGTCAAGACCGTGCTGGCAAACTATATGCTTGGCGTCAATGTCGAGAACCTCACCTATGCAGGAACGGCAGCCTTTGTCGGGACAGGCAATAGCCTCGCCAACACGATCACTGGTGGTGTCGGCAACGACACGCTGAATGGCGGGGCAGGTGCTGACACGCTGATCGGCGGAGCGGGCAACGACATCTATATCGTCGATGATCTGGCCGACGTCATCACCGAGGCGGCCAGTGTCGGCACCGACGAAATTCGCACGTCGCTTGCGACCTACTCGATCGCGGCACTGACCAATGTCGAGAACCTGAGCTACACGGAATCTGCCAACTTCACCGGCACCGGCAATGCGCTCGCCAACAGGATCACCGGCGGCGCCGGCAATGATCTGCTGGACGGCGGCGCCGGCAATGACACGCTGATCGGCGGCGCGGGCAACGACATCTATGTGGTCGACAGCGCGAGCGACGTCGTCACCGAGTTGGCCAGTGCCGGCACCGACGAAATCCGCACGGCGCTTGCAGCCTATTCGATCGCTGCACTGATCAATGTCGAGAACCTGAGCTACACGGGATCGGCCAACTTCACCGGCACCGGCAATGCGCTGGCCAACACCATCACCGGCGGCGCCGGCCATGACACGCTGAATGGCGGGGCAGGTGCCGATAGCTTGATCGGCGGTGCGGGCGACGACACCTATATCGTCGACAATGCCGGCGACAGCGTTGCCGAAAACGCCGCCGCGGGAACCGATACGGTCAAGACCGTGCTGGCAAGCTATACGCTTGGCGCCAATGTCGAGAACCTCACCTATATCGGAATCGGAACGGCAGCCTTTGCCGGGACCGGAAACGATCTCGACAATGTAATCACAGGGGCGGCAGCCATCGATACGCTGTCAGGCGGCGACGGCAACGACACGCTGAATGGCGGGGCAGGCGCCGATACGCTGATCGGCGGTGCGGGCGACGACACCTATATCGTCGACAATGCCGGCGACAGCGTTGCCGAGAACGCCGCCGCGGGAACCGACACGGTTCGCACGGCCCTGGCCGCCTACACACTGGGAGCCAATGTCGAGAACCTCATTTATATCGGAACGGCAGCCTTTGTCGGGACAGGCAATAGCCTCGCCAACACGATCACTGGTGGTGTCGGCAACGACACGCTGAATGGTGCGGCTGGCGCTGACACCCTGATCGGCGGAGCGGGCAACGACATCTATATCGTCGATGATCTGGCCGACGTGGTCACCGAAGGGGTGAATGAAGGGACCGATCTGATCAGGACGGTGCTTTCTTCCTATGCCTTGACCAATATTGCCAATGTCGAAAACCTGGCTTTCATCGGCGCCGGCGATTTTATCGGCACCGGCAATGCGCTCGCCAACACGATCATCGGCGGCGCCGGCAACGATCTGCTGGACGGTGGCACCGGCAATGACACGCTGGTCGGCGGTGCGGGCAACGACATCTATGTGGTCGACAGTGCGAGCGACATCGTCACC
>NZ_JAWDIV010000046.1:0-2282 GCF_032464655.1 Rhizobium sp. 25PS6 | reverse complement strand
GACCGGGCGATGATGGATGTGGCGACGATCGGCTCGCTGGCGATGTTTGCGCTTGTCACCTTCTCC
This sequence comes from Rhizobium sp. 25PS6, assembly GCF_032464655.1. NCBI lineage: Bacteria > Pseudomonadati > Pseudomonadota > Alphaproteobacteria > Hyphomicrobiales > Rhizobiaceae > Rhizobium > Rhizobium sp. 25PS6. The sequence goes on along the minus strand of NZ_JAWDIV010000046.1, from coordinate 2,216 downwards.
TTCGCCGTGCTGACCTATGCCCATGTCGTCTCGGATTTCTCGGTCGAGAACGTCTGGGAGAATTCGCATTCGCTGGTGCCGCTCATCTATAAATATTCCGGCGTCTGGGGCAATCACGAGGGATCGATGATGCTCTGGCTGTTGATCCTGACGCTGTTCAGCGCGCTGGTCGCCGTCTTTGGCCGCAACCTGCCGGAGACGCTGAAGGCCAATGTACTTTCCGTGCAGGCCTGGATTTCGGTCGCCTTCACGCTGTTCATTCTGTTGACCTCCAATCCCTTCCTGCGGCTCGATCCGGCGCCGGCCGAGGGCCGCGATCTCAACCCGGTTCTTCAGGATGTCGGCCTCGCGATCCACCCGCCGCTGCTCTATCTCGGTTATGTCGGCTTCTCCGTCTGCTTCTCCTTTGCCGTCGCGGCCCTCATGGAAGGACGCATCGACGCCGCCTGGGCACGCTGGGTGCGGCCCTGGACGCTGGCGGCCTGGACCTTTCTGACGCTTGGCATCGCCATGGGCTCCTACTGGGCCTATTACGAGCTCGGCTGGGGCGGCTGGTGGTTCTGGGACCCGGTGGAAAACGCCTCCTTCATGCCCTGGCTCGCCGGCACCGCACTGCTGCATTCGGCGCTCGTCATGGAAAAGCGCGAGGCGCTGAAGATCTGGACGGTGTTGCTCGCCATCCTCACCTTCTCACTGTCGCTAATGGGCACCTTCCTGGTGCGCTCCGGCGTGCTGACCTCGGTGCATGCCTTTGCCAGCGACCCCTCCCGCGGCGTCTTCATTCTCTGCATCCTGCTGATCTTCATCGGCGGGGCGCTGTCGCTGTTTGCCTTCCGCGCGCCGAAGCTGTCGGCAGGCGGACTGTTTGCGCCGATTTCGCGTGAGGGCGCGCTCGTCGTCAACAATCTGATCCTGACGGTCGCCTGCGGCACGGTGCTCACCGGCACGCTCTATCCGCTGCTGTTGGAAACGCTGACCGGCGACAAGATTTCCGTCGGAGCGCCCTTCTTCAACCTGACCTTTGGCCTGCTGATGGCGCCGCTGATCGTCATCGTGCCCTTCGGGCCGATGCTTGCCTGGAAGCGCGGCGATCTGCTCGGCGCCCTGCAGCGGCTCTATGTCGTCGCTGGTCTCGCCTTCCTTGCCGCGGTGGTCTTCTTCTACATCGAACATGGCGGGCCGGTGCTTTCGGTGTTCGGCCTCGCTGCCGGGCTGTTCCTGGTCCTCGGTGCGGTGGCCGATCTCTGGTATCGCGCCGGCATCGGTAAGGTCGCGGGCCATCTTGCCTGGCGCCGGCTTTCCGGCCTGCCGCGTTCGGCCTTCGGCACCGCGCTCGCCCATGCCGGGCTCGGCGTCACCGTGCTCGGCATCGTCGCGGTCACGACGTTCGAAAGCGAGCACGTCATCGAGATGAAACCGGGGCAGGTGACCGAGGCCGGCGGTTACAGCCTGCATTTCGACGGCATGCAGCCGGCGACCGGACCGAATTATACCGAGGACCGCGGCCACTTCACCATCCGGCGCGCCGGTGTCGCGGTTGCCGATACCTGGTCGGCCAAGCGCCTTTACACCGCCCGCCAGATGCCGACGACGGAGGCCGGCATCCTGACCTTCGGGCTCAGCCAGCTCTATGTATCGCTCGGTGACGCCACCAAGGACGGTGGCATCGTCGTGCGTATCTGGTGGAAGCCGTTCATTCTCTGCATCTGGGGCGGCGCGGTGTTCATGGCCTTCGGCGGCCTCGTCTCGCTCAGCGACCGGCGCCTGCGTGTCGGCGCCCCGCGCCGCAAGGCGAAGCCGGCAGCTCCCGCAATGGAGCCGGCGGAATGATGCGGCGTCTCTTCCTGGCTTTCGCTTTGCTGCTGATGGCGGCCCCCGCCTTCGCCGTCAATCCTGACGAGGTGCTGGCCGATCCGGCGCTCGAAGCGCGCGCCCGCGCCCTTTCGGCGGAACTGCGCTGCATGGTCTGCCAGAACCAGTCGATCGACGATTCCAACGCCGATCTGGCCAAGGATTTGCGCCTGCTGGTGCGCGAGCGCATCGCCGACGGCGACAGCGACGAGGCGGTGCTGACTTATATCGTCTCGCGCTACGGCGAGTTCGTGCTGTTGAAGCCGCGTGTCAGCATGAAGACGGTGCTGCTCTGGGGTGCGCCGGTGCTGCTGGTGCTGGCCGGCGGGCTGTCATTGCTGGTCTTTGCGCGCAAAAGGGCCGGC
>NZ_JAWDIV010000045.1:0-2654 GCF_032464655.1 Rhizobium sp. 25PS6 | reverse complement strand
GAGAGCGTGTTGCGGCCGATCTTCCTCTATCCGATGGCGCTTTCCTTCATCGTCACAGGCGTTGCCTGGAAGTGGTTCCTCGATCCCGGCCTCGGGCTGGAACAGACGCTGCACCATTTTGGCTGGACGAGCTTCCACTTCGACTGGATCAAGAACAAGGACTTCGTCATCTACACCGTCGTCATCGCCGGTGTCTGGCAGGCGTCGGGCTTCGTCATGGCGATGTTCCTGGCGGGCCTGCGCGGCATCGACGGCGAGATCATGAAGGCCGCCCAGATCGATGGCGCCTCGCCATTCCAGCTCTACCGGCGCATCGTCATTCCGCTCTTACGGCCGATCTTTCTGTCCGCCTTCATCGTGCTCGCCCATATGGCGATCAAGTCCTATGACCTGGTGGTGGCGCTGACCTCGGGCGGCCCCGGCGGCTCGGCCTGGCTGCCGTCCAACTTCATGTATGAATATACCTTCAAGCGCAACGAGATGGCCGTCGGCTCGGCCAGCGCCATCATCATGCTGATGACGATCTCGGCGATCATCGTTCCCTATCTCTATTCCGAACTGAAGGAGAAGGCGCGATGAGCACGATCATCTCACCGACGACAGCCGATGATAGGGCGCAGAACAGCACCAACACCCGCTGGATCGGCCGCACCGTCATCTACGGCCTGCTGCTGATCTTTGCCGTCCTCTATCTGATGCCGCTCTTCGTCATGCTGACGACCTCGTTCAAGACCATGGACGAGATCCAGAACGGCAACATGCTGGCGCTGCCGCAATCGCCGACCTTCGATCCCTGGATCAAGGCCTGGGGCGAGACCTGCGTCGGGCTGACCTGCGCCGGCATCAAGGGTTACTTCTGGAACTCGATCAAGATGGTGGTGCCGGCCGTCGCGATCTCCACCATCATGGGGGCGCTGAACGGTTATGTGCTGACCAAGTGGCGCTTTCCCGGCCATACGCTGGTGTTCGGGCTGATGCTGTTTGCCTGCTTCATCCCGTTCCAGTCGGTGCTGTTGCCGATGGCAACGATCCTCGGCAGTCTCGGCCGCTTCGGCATGACGCTGCAGAATGCCACGGGCTTCAACTTCGGCTTCGGCAATCCGACCGTCAATCTGGTCTTCGTGCATGTCGTCTATGGTCTTGGCTTCACGACGCTGTTCTTCCGCAATTTCTACGAGGCCTTTCCGACCGAGCTTGTCAGGGCCGCTCAGGTCGATGGCGCCAGCTTCTTCCAGATCTTCCGCCGCATCATGCTGCCGAACTCGCTGCCGATCATCGTCGTCACGGTGATCTACCAGTTCACCAATATCTGGAACGACTTCCTGTTTGCCTCGGCCTATGCCGGCACCGGTGACACCATGCCGATGACGGTGGCGCTGAACAATGTCGTCAACACCTCGACGGGCGTCGTCGAATACAATGTCAACATGGCGGCGGCGATGATCGCCGCCGTGCCGACGCTCATCGTCTATATCCTCGCCGGCCGCTACTTCGTGCGCGGTCTGATGGCGGGCGCTGTCAAAGGGTAATCCATGGCCTTCCTCGAAATCTCCGGTCTCAAAAAGCGCTTCGGCGCCGTCGACATTCTCAAGGGGATCGACCTCGAACTCGAAAAGGGCGGCTTTCTCGTGCTGGTCGGCCCGTCCGGCTGCGGCAAGTCCACGCTGCTCAACACCATTGCCGGGCTGGAGACGATCACCTCGGGCGATATCAGGATCGACGGGCGCGATATCAGCGGCCTGCATCCTTCGAAGCGCGACATCGCCATGGTGTTCCAGTCCTATGCGCTCTATCCGAACATGACGGTGGCAGGCAACATCGCCTTCGGCATGGAGATCCGCGGCGTTCCGAAGGAGGAGCGGGCCAGAGCGATCGCCCAGGTCTCCGACATGCTGCAGATCGGCCATCTGCTCGACCGCAAGCCGAGCCAGCTGTCCGGCGGCCAGCGCCAGCGTGTCGCCATGGGCCGGGCGCTGGTGCGCAATCCGCAGGTCTTCCTGTTCGACGAGCCGCTCTCCAATCTCGACGCCAAGCTGCGCGTCGACATGCGCACCGAGATCAAGCGGCTGCATCAGCGCATGGGCACCACCTTCGTCTATGTCACCCACGACCAGATCGAGGCGATGACGCTGGCGACCAAGATCGCCGTGCTGAAGGATGGCGTGCTGCAGCAGTTCGGCACGCCGGCCGAGATCTATAACAGCCCGTCCAATATCTTCGTCGCCGACTTCATGGGATCGCCGGCGATGAACCTGCTCAACGCCACCGTCGTAAACGGCGCCGGCGGCCTCGAAGTCTCGCTGGAGCGGCCGAATGCCGCCCCGCTCCGATTGCCGGTGATCTCAGGCAATGACGGCCTGACCGCCTATACCGGCAAACAGGTGATCTTCGGCATCCGCCCCGAGGCGCTGACCGATCCCGATGGCGCCGACCGCAAGGCGCGCTCGCTGACCGAGGGCGACTGCCTGATCGAGGTGGTCGAACCGGCCGGCTCCGACACCTTCGCCGTCACCAAGCTCGGCGGCAAATCCGTCGTCGCCCGCCTGCGCGCCGATACCGGCATCGCGCCAGGACAAAACACCCGCCTCGCCTTCAATCTCGATAAGGCCGTGTTCTTCGATCCCGAAACACAGGCGCGGATCGCGTGAGGGCCA
>NZ_JAWDIV010000044.1:0-3241 GCF_032464655.1 Rhizobium sp. 25PS6 | reverse complement strand
GGACCGATTGGGAGCCGCCTGAGCGCGGACGAGCAGGCCAGGCTGGATGATCTTCTAAACCGGCGCGAACTTTGACGGAGATCAAAGCCGAGCCTTCGATAGCCGTCTACCGTTCACATTCAACAAATCCGAACGTGAGGCGAGGAACATGCAGGCCAAGGACATCATGACACGAGACGTCGTCTCCATCAGCCCGCAGGTCGGCGTCCGCCACGCCGTTGCCGTCATGTTGCAGAACGGTGTGAGCGGCCTCCCGGTCGTGGACGAGGAGGGCCGCGTTCGCGGAATGCTGACAGAGGGAGACCTTCTGCTTCGCAGAGAGATCCGCGTTTCGCCTCGCACGCCTCGCGGGCCGGAGATGATCTCCGAGACCGACCTGGAGAGATATATTTCCAGCAACGGGTGGTCGGTGGCGGACGTGATGTCACCGGACGTCATCGTCGCACGGCCCGACAGCGAGATATCAGACATAGCCGAGAGCCTTCAGGCTCATCGCATCAAGCGGCTGCCGATCGTGGAGAACGGCAAGCTTGTGGGAATAGTGAGCCGCCGCGACATTCTGGGATTGATCCTCGACGCTCCAACGACGCCGATTCCCCGCGAGGACGAGTCCATCAAGCTCGCCGTACGCACCCGGCTGCGGTCGGACCTCGGGCTCACGCCCCAGAAGATCCAGGTAACGGTGAAGAACGGCCAAGTTACGCTGGAGGGTCTGGTTGAGTCGGAACTGAAGCGAAAGGCAGTGCGCAGCCTCGTCGAGAGCTTGGGAATCGGAGGGTACAAGGACTGCCTGTCCGTGACGGAGGAACACGGTTCCTAGACGTTTCGCGATCCGTCCTTCTTTGAAGACTTGCTCATTCCAGCTACGAGCGCTCTCTTCAGCTTCGTTTCCGAACAGGTGCACGACGTCGTGGCGACGAGCGGACATCCCCGATTGGGTCAGGCTCCTCCCATCCTATCGCGGCATTGTAAGAGGCGAGGAGGCCCGTCCGGGATGTCACCTGAACGAGGCCTCTGTCAAAGTTTCCCCATTTGACACGGAACTTCCGACTCGCAGGCGGACCATACGTCTTAGCCCATTTGGGATCTTTGACGCAGATCAAACAGCGCGCGTCCCCTTGACCTGACCGGCGCGCTTTCAGGTAGATGCGGAATCCTTGCCGGTTGGAGTTCCGCTTGCAAAAATAACGGCAGGCGCGGCGAACATGGCGCGCACGCCACGAATTCGACATGTGACCACACAGAGTCGACGCGAGTTCCGCGTCCTCTTCGCTCATCCGATTGCCAATCCTATTTCGAGGGCTAGCTTTACAAGGCGAAGCCTTCTCCACGCTGTCGAAAGGCGAGTAGATGGAGAGGAAGCGGTGCGCGTGACAGGCGTCGACTCGTGCAGCTTCTTCCGCGCGGATTCCGGAGGCGAACCGGATACTGCCAGGCGTTAGCGGCTGACAGTCGGTCGATCTCGACGAGATGCCGAATCGGCCAGGAGCCGTTCAATGGAGGGGCGGAGCTTGCCGGTCAAGGCGGATGAGTTGAGCGGCCCGACGAACTTGAAGGCGATACGGCCATCCCGGTCGACGAGGAAGGTCTCAGGAACCCCGTAGGCTCCCCAGTCGATGGATCGTCGCCCGGATCGATCGATGCCTATGGCCGAATACGGATTGCCGTTCGCGCGGAGGAAGGCGATGGCGTCGGCCGGATCGTCCTTGTAGTCGATGCCGACGATCTTCACCCGCCGATCCTGGGCGAGCTGCATCAGGAACGAATGCTCCTGATGGCACGGGACGCACCAGGAGGCGAAGACGTTGACGATTGTCACCTCGCCTTTCAAAGCCTCGTCGTCCAGGGCAGCGGTCTCGAATCCTTGAAGTCCGGGAAGTGCGAGCGGAGGATGGTTCTCGCCGATCAGCGCGGACGGTAGCTCCGACGGAGAGTAGCCCGATGTCGCTTCGCGGTACAGGTTGTTCGCCACTGCGCCGGCGAATCCGAGGAAGGCCACGAGAGGTAGCGCGGCGATGAGGCGGCGGGCCATTCAACGGCCGCCGTTCGTTCGAACGGCACGAACGGGCGCGAGCGCGGCGACGCGACGACGATATGATCTTCCGGTGATCCATACCTTCGCTGATGTCGCGAAGACGACCGAGAAAGTAAGGGCGTAGGCGATGTAGACGTACGCTTGATGTGTCATTCAATCCTCCTTGTGAGCCGCTGCCCTGACGGCCAGCCTGTAGTGCGAGATCAGCTTTCTGCGCCAGATCTCGTTTCTGATCGAGGCGACGTAGAGGGTGGCGAAAAGACACGCGAAGGCGAGCCCCATGACCAGCAATGGCCGCAGGAACTCGATGTCCAGAGCCGGTCCGGCAAGGCGGACCACGCTGGCCGGCTGGTGGAGGGTGTTCCACCATTCCACCGAAAACTTGATGATCGGTATGTTTACGAATCCTACGATGATCAGCACGGCGGTGACCCTTGCCGCGCGGGTGGGCTCGTCGATGGCGCGATTGATCGCGAGAAGTCCGAGATACATGATGAACAGCACGAACATCGAGGTCAGACGTGCGTCCCAAACCCACCACGTCCCCCACATCGGCTTCCCCCAAATCGCTCCAGTGATGAGGGAGACGAACGTGAAGGCGGCGCCGAGCGGGGCGGCGACACGGGCCGCGACGTCGGCGAGCGGATGCTTCCAGACCAGCGACCCAATCGCGTTCGCGGTCATCACGCTGTAACAGAGCATCGCCATCCAAGCAGCCGGAACGTGGACGTACATGATCCGGACAGTCTCGCCCTGCTGGTAGTCTCCATCGGAGTTGAAACTCAACCAGAGCCCGGTGGCGAACGCGATCAGCGTCGCGGCCGCGAGGATCGGAATTGTCCTGTTCGCCAGTTCGACGAAGCGGGACGGTTGTGCGAGGGCGACAACGCCCTTCGAGAACTTTGAGACAGAGATCATGGACGGAGGAGTAGCGCGGAGCGCGTGCGAGATAATTGATCCGGATCAAACAGCCGATGTTTGGGCGGGAGCGGGGCGGTTCTTTTGCAGACTTGCAGGTGCCCAAAGTTCGTCCCAACTTGACGGAGATCAAATACAGGCGATTGGCTGACCGCTAGTGATTTCCCATGCAGAAGGAACATGTGCATGGATTTCGAAGCGTTTTTCAAAAACGAGCTGGACGGGCTTCATAGCGAGGGCCGTTACCGCGTTTTTGCCGATCTCGAACGTCACCGCGGCAATTTTCCG
>NZ_JAWDIV010000042.1:0-11170 GCF_032464655.1 Rhizobium sp. 25PS6 | reverse complement strand
GTTGTTGTAGCCGAACTGCTTGCTCTGTGCATCGGCCGTCTGCTTCGCCGGATCGAATTGCGGGGCACCCGGCAGCACGGCATCGCCCCACCGCAGCAGAATATCGGCATCATACCCTTCAGCGATATGATGCTTGTCATCGACGCCGGCCTCCACTTCGGAGAAGTTGAAGGCAGAGCCTTTATTGTCTGCAGCGCGCGCCTCGTCCGCGCTCATCAGCGCGATCGGGCTTACCGTGGCTGCAATGGCGGAAACGGCAAGTGAGCCCTGCAGAAAATTGCGGCGTGAAAAACGCTTGCCGATGATTTCACCCATCGTCGGATTGGCGCTGGTGTTGTGGCCGTCACCATCCGCGTCTTCGAGCTGAGTCGTCGGGAAAATCCTCTGGGAAAGATGCTCGTTCATCCAATGCCTCCACGGTTAAAAACTGGTGTCAAATTGTCTTGTTTTAGATCCGCTCTAAACCTAAAGGCGCGATATTACGGTTTTGCGACAGGAACATCTTGAGGATGCTGTTCTTTCTCAGGCAGGAGCGACACGGCTCAACGAAGGCCAAGACCGGACGTTGCCGTAGTCGGCACGTTGCCTCCGCCCTATGATTCATGCGTCATGAAGATGAGACAATGGATCGCTCGATGAGCTCTCCGACACGAATGAGGCTTTCGAGCTCGCCTTGACCGGTCCCTATGCCGGGTCTGCGACCCCTCAGGTCCACCAGATGCTTGGCCATGCCACGATCCAGGGAGGCCTCTCGTGTCGCGCAGAGGCATCAAGCTTAGCCGCCTCGCAAGGCTTTGGCGAGTTGGACGACCGGACGGCTGGATTGTTCTCGCACGGCTGCGCGCCGGCTCGGCAACGGGTCGCGTCTTTTGGGACGCCAGCGATCTCGTCATCATGGCTCCGGCCGCTGACGTTGCAGCCCGACGCTTCGACCATTGTGTGCTCTTGTCCGGCTAGTCCGATGCAAGCGGAAAGCCGCTACCGATGGCAACGGCTTGGCAGGACGATATGCACGGAGGATAACCGCAAAGCGCGCCGCATGAACCAAGTTCGATGCGGCGCGGAAAGTCGCTTAGTTGACCGACTTGTCGACCAGCTTGTTCTTGCCGATCCAGGGCATCATGCCGCGCAGCTTGGCGCCGACTTCTTCGATCGGGTGGCTGTCGTTCAGGCGGCGGATGCCCTTGAAGCGCGAGCCGCCGGCGCGGTATTCCTGCATCCAATCGGACGTGAACTTGCCGGTCTGGATGTCCTTGAGGACGCGCTTCATCTCGGCCTTGGTCTCGGCAGTGATGATGCGCGGACCGGAGACATATTCGCCCCACTCGGCCGTGTTGGAGATCGAGTAGTTCATGTTGGCGATGCCGCCTTCATAAATCAAGTCGACGATGAGCTTCACTTCGTGCAGGCACTCGAAATAGGCCATCTCGGGCGCGTAACCGGCTTCGGTGAGCGTTTCGAAACCGGCGCGGATGAGCTCGACGAGACCACCGCAGAGAACGACCTGTTCGCCGAAGAGGTCGGTTTCGCACTCTTCGCGGAAGTTGGTTTCGATAATGCCCGAACGGCCGCCGCCGACGCCACAGGCGTAGGAGAGAGCGAGTTCAAGCGCATTGCCCGAAGCGTTCTGATGAACGGCAACGAGGCAGGGAACGCCGCCGCCCTTCTGGTATTCGCCGCGAACCGTGTGGCCCGGGCCCTTCGGTGCGATCATGACGACGTCGACCGAAGCCTTCGGCTCGATGAGACCGAAGTGAACGTTGAGGCCGTGAGCAAAGGCGATGGCTGCGCCATCGCGGATGTTGCCGGCGATGTCGGCCTTGTAGATGTCGGCCTGCAGTTCGTCCGGGGTCGCCATCATCATCAGGTCCGCCCAGGCGGCAGCTTCGGCAACCGTCATGACCTTGAAGCCATCGGCTTCGGCCTTCTTGACGGTCGGCGAACCGGCCTTGAGTGCGATGACGACGTTCTGAGCGCCGCTGTCCTTGAGGTTCAACGCATGGGCACGGCCCTGCGAACCATATCCGATGACGGCGACCTTCTTGGCCTTGATGAGGTTGAGATCGGCATCACGATCGTAATAGACGCGCATTTGAAGTTCCTTCCCTTTGCTTGTCTTGTTGACTGTCATTAAAGCGGAATCAGCCGAGAACCGGCATCTCCGCCAGAACCTTGTCCGTGCCATAAAGCCTGAGGAAGGCGGTGACGGCCCTCTCCGCCTGGCGTGCGGTATCCTTGAGGCCTGGTTCGCCGAGCAGCATGCGCACATGCAGGTCGGAGACAACAAGGCCGTAAAGCGTGTGATAAGCCTCGTCGGCATCGGCAAAACGCAGGAGCCCTGCCCTTTTGCCGGCATCGATCAGCGCCATGGCGCGCCGGTCGATCTGGCGACGGCCGCGCTCGAGCAGCAGTTTGCCGAGTTTCGATCCCTCGCGGTTCGACTGCCCGATCGCCAGCCGGTTGAGCGCCAGCGAGACGTCGCCGGCAAGCACCTCCAGCAGGTCACGCGCAAAAATGACGACATGGTCGTGCAGGCTCGCCGCCGTCAGCCGCTCGCCGTTGCGCTCGAAGGTGCGCACTTTGCTGGCCTGATAGGCGATCATCGCCGACAGCAGCCCGTCGCGATCACCGAACCACTTGTAGAGGCTTTCCTTCGAGCAATTGGCGGCGCGCGCCACGCCGGAAGTCGTCAGCGCCTTCTCGCCACCATCGACGAGCAACTGCAGCGCCTGCTCCAGAACGGCGTTCTGGCGCGGCGAAAATTCGCTCGGCTCTGCGGTATCGACGGACACGGTCATGGCTCCCATATACGTACCGTACGGTACGGTTCGTGAGGTTTATGCGACAAACCGATCAGGTCGTCAAGAAGCCTGGATAGATTTTTTATACGGGAAAGCTCGGTGAGACACCAGAATTGGATAGGCGCGCAATATCAGGGACCGCATAATGCCGCACCACGCCATTTGCCGGAGCCTTCCATGCCGCGCCTGCCTGCAGCCCTTCTCCTCGCCGGAACGATGCTTCTGGGAACTGCGCTTCCGAGCACCGGCGCCTTCCCCCCAGTCGGAAAACGAGGTCTATAACCGCATCGAGGAACTGCACGGCGATGCCGCGAGCTTCGATCGGCCGCTGCGCCGACTCGTTCGGGCGATGCGCTCGGGAGACGCCGAGACAATCGCTGGCCTGGCCGAGTACCCGCTGACGGTCAAGGCCAACGGCGAGACCTACGACGTCGAGAACGCCGAGGATTTCATCGACAATTTCGACGATCTCGTGACGCCGGAGACGCGCCGCGCCGTCGGACGCCAGCAATACGAGGATCTTTTCGTCAACAGCGACGGCGTCATGCTGGCCGGCGGCGCCGTCTGGATGGGCGCGGTCTGCGACGACAACGCTTGCGAGGCGAGCCATTGGGCGATCATCGCGATCAACAACTGACATTTGTCGTGGGGAAAAGGCAATGAGATACTGGATAGCCGCCGCGGTCATGACCACAGCTCTCGCCATCGCAGCAAACGCACAGGCCGCCGAAACGCGCTGCGGCTGGATCGAGAATCCGACGCCCGCCAACTGGTGGCTGGAGGACGCGGAGAACACCTGGACAATCATGACCCAGGGCGACGATGCCGGCGAGGTCGAAGGCATGGAGCTGATCTCCGACATCTCCGAACATGATTATGTCAAAACCAACGGCAATTACGGTTATGCCTGCGCCTGCATGAGTGTGGAAACGGATGGCAAGAACCGCATCACCCGCATCCTCTCCTTCCGTCAGTTAAAGCTCGCCAAATGCCGTGCTGACAAGGCGTTGAAATTCCCCGGCTGACCAACCCATCGCCCGAATACCGGATGGCGGCCGCGATCACGATCCACTCGCCCAGAGGCAGTCGATCCGCGACGAGCCGGAGCCTATGACGCCGTAGCGCAACCAGCAGGGATCGAGAGAGGCTCTGCCGGCATCGCCTTGTCGATCGCGTAAAGCTTTGCGAAACCCGCATCTTCGACCAGCGTCAGGCCCGCCGGCATCAATGTGCCGACATAGCGGTCGGGGATATCGGCATTGGCGACGAGGATGAAATCGAAACGCCTGCGCCAATCCGACAGGTAAGGCGTAAAGTTTCTATATTCCTGCATCATTGCCGGGCATGAAAGCACGCCGATCGACAGCAGATTGCCCTCGGGAACTGCGATCTCAGACCATGGCGGCAGAACGGAGAGCGGCTGCTTGCCTTTTGCCGTGAAGAGCGTCGGCACGAAAGCATGCGACAAGGGCACGGCAACCGTCGGCAGGTGCCGGAAAGTATCCAACCCCCAGGCAAAATGCCGGTTCGAGTGGGCAAGACCGCTCACTGTCTCGGGTTCATGTCCCAGAGGCAACACGGCTGCACCGGCCGGCACCTTTTTAAGCACAGCCTCGACGGCGGCAACATCCTTCTGTGCCAGCCACCAGTTCCAGCCGACCCAGCCGGTGCGGCCGAAGACTGCGAGATTGATGATGAGTGCCAGCAACAGCGCTTGCCGGCGCGTGAGATTGGCGAACGGGCACACCATCGCCATGGCGACGAGCGCCGTCATGATCGGAAAGCGCCAACTGATCCATCCGGTGCCGAGCATGTGGCGAGGCGAAACACAGGACAGAAGCAGCAGGCCGCAGGCGGCGACGGCAAGCCCTGCATGCATGCGGATGTCGCCCGCGCGGACGGCACGCGTGCAGATGAGGATCAGCGGCAGAACCAGCACGACATCCACCACCGGGACATAGGTCGTGATGGCGGAGAGCAGATTAAGGACGATCAGGACGATGCCGTCGTTCCAGGCAAGGCCGAGGCCGTTGCCGCCGGCGTTGGGCAAAGCCGCCGTATGGAGATAGAGCGCGAGCGGCGGCAGGGCGCAGGCGCCGAGCGCCAGCGCCAACCGGCCGGCGAGCCTCATCAGACCCGCCTTAGATCGCACTATATCGGTGCGCCAGGAAAATTCGAGGCCGCAGACGATCGCCATATAGAAGCCAAGCGCGAAGAGATGCATCACCGTCAGCAGCAGCGCGGCGGCGAGCCGCCATGCAAAAACCAGGGCGGGATTTCTGCGCTGCAGCCGCAGATCGACGCAGGCGAAGAACAAGGCTATGCCGAGGCCGATCTGGAAGTTGATGAAGCCCCCGATCATGGTGGCGCACCAGCCGAGCGACAGCATGGCGGTCTGCCAGTGGTGCCGACCGCCGAACAGCGCGCGGTGCAGGCCGATCGCGCCCAGTGGCGGCAGCACGATCGCCAGGAAAAGCAAAGCCCGCGCAAGCCTGTCTGCACCGACAAGCGGCCCCAGCCAGGTGGCTAGAACGTCGATCCCGACATTGGTGAAGGTGCGGTTCCAATCGACGGCATAGATCTCAGGAAACGGCTGCTCGCCGATCCCGCCCGAAAGGAGCCAGATACGGGCGTAGTGATTGGCGTAATCGAGAACCGGCGGAAAGGGAAACAGGAGGACCAAAGCCGCCGTAAGTCCGACGAATGCGACGATCGCAACGGTGGAATCCTGCCTGGCGATCGATTCCTCAGGCCCGGCTGCGGCCACAGCAGGCGCGGCAATCCGGTCCATTATCCGATCCGGCTGTTCTTTTGCGAGCGCGGCGGCTCTTCGGATGCAAAGGCCGCATCCAGCGCGGCGCGCTTGTCGCTGGCGCTCATCTCCGAGAAAGCGATCGACAACTCTGCGTGTTCACTGCCGCGCACGATCGTCTCGACCATGAACATCGGCCGCTTCTTGCTCTCTTGTACCAGACGGCCGAGATACTCGCCGATGATGCCGATGCAGATCAGCTGGATGGCGCTGAAGGCGCTGACCGCGGCCATGATCGACGACCAGCCGGTCACCGTCTCGCCCTGCAGCCAGCGAGCGAAGGTGTAGACGAGCAAGGCGATCGCGACGCCCGCGCTCATCATGCCAAGCCAAGTGCTGATGCGCAGCGGCGTCGTCGAAAAGCTGGTGATCGCATCGAGAGCGAAATTGATCATCTTTCGCAGCGGATATTTCGTCGTGCCGGCAAAACGGGCGTCGCGCTCGTAAGGCAGCGCCACCTGCCTGCCGCCGATCCAGCTGACCATGCCGCGGATGAAGCGATCGCGCTCCGGCATCGCCAGCAGGATATCGACGACGCGTCGGCGCATCAGCCGGAAATCACCGGTATCGCGCGGGATGGTCACGGAAGCGAGCTTGGACAAAGCGCGATAGAAAAGCGAAGCGGAGGCCAGTTTGAACCAGCTTTCGCCCTGACGGCGCGTGCGCTGGCCGTAAACGACATCGGCGCCGCGCTCCATGATCGGCATCATCATTAAAAGCAGCTCTGGGGGATCCTGAAGATCGGCATCGATCAAAAGCACGCGCTCGCCGCGCGACGCGGCAAGACCCGCCGTCGATGCCAGCTGGTGGCCGTGATTGCGCAGAAGACGAACACCGAGCAGCTGCGGCACATCGGCCGCCAGATCCGAAATGATCTCCCACGTGCGGTCGGACGAGCCGTCATCGACGAGAATGAGCTCGAAGCCATCGCCGGCAACACTATGCGCGGCAGCAGCGGCGCGGCGGCAGAATTCGCGCAAGCCCTCTTCCTCGTTGTGACAAGGAGCGACGATGGAGAGAAACGGTGCTTGCGTCATGCGGACATCTGGGCCTGCTTGATATCTGCCGCAAGACTAGTCGGAAACGTCAAACAATCCTTTAATGATCCCACCGCACTTTGGCACGTTCTTGCTGGGCGCGGTACTTATTCCGCCGCCATGACCTCGCGGGCGCCGTCAATATCGCGGGCCGGCGAGGCACCGTAAAGGCGGCTGTATTCGCGGCTGAACTGCGACGGGCTTTGATAGCCGACGCGGTGACCGGCCGTGCCCGCATCGAGCCGCTCCACGAGCATCAGACGGCGCGCCTCGTGCAGGCGAAGCTGCTTCTGATACTGCACCGGCGTCATCGCCGTGACCGACTTGAAGTGGTGATGGAAGGACGACACGCTCATGCTGACGCGTTCGGCGAGGTCTTCGATGCGCAGCGGCCGCGCGAAATTCTCCTTCAGCCATGCAACGGCGCGCGCGATCCTGTTGCTGTGGCTATCTGATGTGGCGATGTTGATCAGCCGCGCGCCATCCGGCCCGGTCAGCACCCGGTAGAGGATTTCCTGCTCGATCAGCGGCGCCATGGCGGGAATGTCACCCGGACGATCGAGCAAACGCAGCAGCCGGACGGCAGCATCCAGGAGCTCCGGCGGAGCGACATTGACCGCCATCCCGCGCTGCCCATCGGTATGGGCGGCCGGACGCGGAATATCGATGCGGCTGAGTAACTCCAGCAGCTTTTCGGAATCGATTGCCAGCCCAAGGCACAGATGCGGAACCTCGGGGCTTGCCTCGGTGACGCGCCAGGCGACCGGCAGGTCAAGCGAGGTCAGCAGATAGTCGCCGGTCCCGTAGCTGATAAGTTCCGTGCCGAGGCGCAGGCTCTTGGCGCCCTGCAGTACAAAGGCGAAACATGGCCGATAGCTGCTGTGCAGCGGATCGCTGGGCCTGGATCGGCGGCTGACATGAAGATTGCCTATATCAGTCGCAAACTCACCGTCACCAGGCGCGAAGCGCATCGCGATATCGACAATTTCCTGATAGGGGCTGAAGGGCAAAGTCATGCGGCAACTCTTTCTGTCAACTGTCTGACGCCGGCGATACCGCTCTTATCTAGAGTGCCTTCGCCATTTCGCAAACAGGCCGGCGCCTCACTTTTGCAGGATCGTGCAAAAAGCTGAGAGGATCGCTCTAACCCTCTGCCGCAGTTCCGGGCAATAGTCCACCATCTCTTTCAACCCCTACCCACAATCGAAAAGGATGGTTCCCATGCCTATTGCAAGAGGCTACGCCGCGACCGACGCTTCCAAGCCGCTGACCCCTTTCACCTTCGAACGCCGTGACCCGAACCCCGATGACGTCGTTATCGACATCAAGTTTGCCGGCATCTGCCATTCGGACATCCACACTGTCCGCAACGAATGGAAGAACGCCGTCTATCCGATCGTGCCGGGCCATGAGATCGCCGGCATCGTCTCGGCCGTCGGTTCTGATGTGACCAAATTCAAGGTCGGCGATCGCGTCGGCGTCGGCTGCTTCGTCGATTCCTGCATCGGCTGCGCCGAGCGGGACCTCGATCGGGAACAGTATATGCCGGGGCTCGCCGGCACCTACAACGACTTCGAAGCCGACCGCAAGACACGGACCCAGGGCGGCTATTCCGACTCGATCGTCGTCAGAGAAGGCTATGTCATGTCCATTCCGGACAATCTGCCGCTCGATGCCTCCGCGCCGCTGCTCTGCGCCGGCATCACGCTCTACTCGCCGCTGCGCCACTGGAATGCCGGCCCCGACAAGAAGGTCGCGATCGTCGGCATGGGCGGCCTCGGCCATATGGGCGTCAAGCTGGGTGCGGCCATGGGCGCCGACATCACCGTTCTCTCCCAGAGCCTTTCCAAGAAGGAAGATGGGTTGAAGCTCGGCGCCAAGGAATATTACGCGACCAACGACCCGGAAACCTTCACGAAGCTCGCCGGCACGTTCGACCTGATCATCTGCACCGTCAGTGCCGAGATCGACTGGAATGCCTATCTCGGCCTGCTGAAGGTGGATGGCTCCTTCGTGGTGGTCGGCGCCCCGGAAAACCCGATCCCCGTGCATGCCTTCTCGATCATCCCCGGCCGCAAGAGCATATCAGGCTCGATGATCGGCTCGATCAAGGAAACCCAGGAAATGCTCAACTTCTGCGGCGAGCACAACATCGTCTCCGAGATCGAGAAGATCAACATCCAGCAGGTCAACGAAGCCTATGAACGCGTCCTGAAAAGCGACGTGCGCTACCGCTTCGTCATCGACATCGCCTCGCTGGCAGCTTGAGAAAACGAGAGGCGGCTCCTTAGGGGGCCGCCTTCTGTCAGCCTTCGCGCCCACGACGACGTATGCACCGAGGAATCTCAGGACATGCCTTCGACATGTCGGTGCAGGCTCAGCAGATATTCGACGCCGTTGAACGGATCAGGCCCTGAACGCCGGCGAACGCGCGGCGGGCCAGCCATCAGGGCGTAGTGATCGAAGCCGGTTGCCATCGTCCCCGCCCCGCCTGTCAGGCCCGGCAATTGCTGCTGGACGCTCTGGATCATCGTGGACGCCATGGTGCCTTCCAGCCGGGCCATGCCGTCGGCAATCACGGAATCCGTCATCGTCGCGGCAGATTTCGCAAGCAGGGTCAGCAAGCCGCTCAAGCTCTCCGCGGGCGCTTCGAGATGAAAGCGGTCGATCGGTTCGCATAGGACGGTTTGCGCGGCCGACAGTGCATCTGCCAGCACCCAAGGTGTCAGTTGCCGGAAATCGGCGGCGGTGCTTGCAGGCGAGCTGTGCCGGGCTGCCGTCATCGCCACGTGGCAATCGATGACCTGCCAGCCAAAAACGCCCTGCTTCAGAGTTTCGAATACGGTTTCTTCGACTGCCCTGTAAAAGCTGGCGGGCATCTGGCCCACGTCCACATCAAGTGCAAAGCTGTTGCCTGCCCCTTCTGATCGCGGTTCGACGCGCAGACCGACGGTGGCGAGAAATGGATTGGGCTCCTTGAAGAGGATCTGCAGGCCTTCCCCTGTTCCTGCAAGCCTTTCCACTAAGATGACCGTGCTTTCCTCGAACCCGGCATCGAGACCGAAATCCGTCAGCAGGGTCGATTGGACGACCTCCTTCTGCACCTCGCCATAGAGCGATACGAAGATGTCGTCGGCATCATCGTTCCGGCGCAGATTGATCAACGGGTCCTGCTCCGCCATCTGGTTCAGCGCCAGCCAGAGGGCCGCCTTGTCGGAGGGCCGCCGGGCGAGGACGCGGGTTTCGAGGCTGGGCGGGGCAAACTGCGGCGGCCCACCCGCGAGCAGGTCGCCCCCCACCGCATCCCCGATACGGGCGCCGGCAAGGCCGCTGATGCGCGCGATCTGCCCGGCGCGGAAGCTTGCGGCGCCATGAACCCGGCCGGCCTCGAAAACCTCGATCGCGGTCACCCTATCCGGGCCTTTGGGCAAATCTAGATGTTGCCGGAGCCGGACCGTGCCTGACGTCAGGTACATATAGGCCAGCTTTTCACCGCCCCAGCCGCGTTCGATCTTGAAGATTTTTCCGGCAATCGGCCCGTCCGGATCGAGGCGCCGGCCGGGCAATATCGTCGCGATGGCCGATGTCAGGGCGGGCACGCCGACGGCAGTCGTTGCCGCACCTGCGAAGACAGGATGCACCAGACCGCTCGCGACCTGATCGGTCAGGCAGCGTCCAAGCCTATCCGCCGTCAGGCGATCGGGCGCCAAGACGTAGTCGTCCAGCAGCGCCTCGTCATTCTCCGCGAGTGCTTCGCAGAGCGGCGTGAAAAGCGGTTCGCATCCGGGAGCCAACGCCTCCACCCGAGCAAGCCTGCTGCCGGCATCGACGACGGAAGACATGGCGATGGGGCGAACGAGCAATTGGCTGGCAAGAGCCTTCAGCACATCCTCATATTGCGCGCCGAGGCGATCGACCTTGTTGACGAAGAAGACGAAGGGAACGCCAAGCCGCCGCAGCGCCCGCACCAACACCCGTGTCTGGGCCTGCACGCCTTCGACCGCCGAAATGACGACGACCGCGGCATCCAGCAATCCGAGCACCCGCTCGACCTCGGCGATGAAATCCGGGTGACCGGGCGTGTCGATGAGATTGACGATCTTGTCGCCGACCGTGAACGACACCACCGCGGCTCTGATCGTGATGCCGCGTTGCCGTTCGAGCTCGAGAGTGTCCGTCTGTGTATTGCCGGTATCGACGCTGCCAAGCTTGTCGATGACGCCGGCGTCAAAAAGCAGTCTTTCGGTAAGGCTAGTCTTGCCTGCATCCACATGGGCGAGGATGCCCAGATTCAAAGTGCGCATGAACCACCAACTTCTCAGAATTTCGAATGTGATTTTCGTGAGAAGTGAATCGGCGCATTGGAACCTCTACCTGGTGATGGCGACGGCTGGATGTGTAACCGCTGGTGGTTTTCGGAAGACGCGGGCGGAATGGTAGAGGCGTGTCGGGAGATATGTCAAGCTTGAGCGTATCACGTTCACGCGTGGCTGGTTTCCTGGACCGGCGTGCCGTGGCCA
>NZ_JAWDIV010000041.1:0-12315 GCF_032464655.1 Rhizobium sp. 25PS6 | reverse complement strand
AGCGGATATGATCATCGTCCAAATCCTCGCAACTGCGCATTCAGATAATCTTCCGTCAGCGCGATCGAGGCTTCAATGCCGATCGGCGCGGATTTCAGACTTTGCCTGATATAGAGCCCGTCGATCATCGCCGCAGCGCCTTCGGCGATGCGTTCTGCGGCCTCAGTGGACAGCAGCGCCTTGAGGTTGGCCAGCAGATTGGATCGCAGCCGCCTGGCATAGATCACCAGGAAGCGCCGGGTCTCCTCCGAGCGCTGCGCTTCGGCGTAAAAGGCAAGCCAGGCGGCAATCGTCTCCGGCGCGAACTGATCGGCGTGGAAGCTGACACGGATCACGGCCGAAAGTCTCGCCCGCGGCGTCCTGGCGGCCTTAAGTGCCACCACCGTGTCGCTGCGCAACTGTCGGAGAAGCGAGCGGATCGTCTCGATCAGCAATTGCTCCTTGCTGCCGAAATAATGATGCGCCAGGGCTGGCGACACGCCGGCCTGCCGGGCGATGTCGGACATGGTGACGGCAAGCGAGCCGTGATCGCCGATCACCCGCAGCGCCGCATCGACAAGCGCCTTGCGGCGTACCGGCTCCATTCCGACCTTCGGCAACAGACCACTCCTTTGAAATCAGCGACAGGTTATTTTTGATTGACTGATCAATCAATTAAAATCTTTATCGATTTGCTCGAACCCAGATCTTTCCCTGCCGAATTGCTGCAGCATATCTCAACTGTCAGGAGGTGGGTCATGGCCGATGTCTTCGAGGGAACGCCGACATCTTCGCTGCAGTCGAAATGGATCTGGTTTGCCGGCCTCGGCGTGCTGCTGCTCGTCTGCGGTCTGATCGCGCTCGGCAATCTGATGCTCGCCACCGTCGTCTCGGTCTATTATGTCGGTATGCTGATGCTATTCGGCGGCGTGATCTATCTCGTCCATGCCTTTCAGGTGCGCGGCTGGGACCACGTGCTGTTCTGGATATTGAGCGGCCTGCTCTATGTGCTTGCCGGCATCTGCGCCTTCATCAATCCGATCCTGACCTCGGCGGCGCTGACGCTGTTCCTGTCGCTGGCGCTCGTCGTCGCCGGCGTCTTCCGCACCTGGGTCGGCATGCGCATGAAGCCGATCAAGGGCTGGCGCTGGATCGTCGCAAGCGGCGTCATCACCGCTCTTGCGGGTTTCGTCATTGCGCTCGGCTGGCCGGTGAACAGCCTGTGGATTCTCGGCCTGTTCCTCGCCGCCGATCTCATCGTCCAGGGCTCGACGTTGATCGCCTTCGGCATCGGCATCCGCAGTTCAAACTGACGGCCGCTGACCGTTCTTTTTTGGCAAGACCCGTTCTTTTTTGACAAGACTAGGACAGGGGATTAGACTTAAGGGGTTACGGACCAATCCCAGCGCACGAATGGTCCGATGTGCGAATGCACCAAGGCACCGGCGAGATCGCCGAGAATGCTGAAAATGGTCATGCGTCCCCCAGAGGCAGGGATCTGCCTGATCAGAAAAGGGAGGAAGTTCATGCCGATGGTCACCGTTTCCATCTCTCCGCAACAGGCAGCGGGCATCCGCGCCGCCGTCGACAATGGCGGTTATGCCTCGAGCAGCGAGGTCGTCCGCGAGGCGCTCCGTCTTTGGGATAGCACCCGCAAGCTCAATGAGTTCCGGGACGATATTCTTGACGACGGCGCTCCATCCGGCGGCAGATGCGTCGCCGACATGTTCGCCGATCACGAGGCGGAGCGCCGTCGCTCCGCCTGAACAAGCACTTGATTGCATTGGAAAAATTGAATAAACGCGGAACGGGTAAGGTGCCCTTGCGCGTTTCATAAAAGTTTCACATTGGCGAAAGAGTTCATTGACCCTTCTGCGGCATGTTCCACGCGAAAAAGAACAAGTCACCGTGGAGATCAACCCCAATGAAGACCGGCCACGTGAAGACTGGGGTGTCCTTGGCTGCCACCGTCGCGCCGGATGTCCTGCGCCGCTACGCCAGCGATCAGATCGTAACCCTTGCCAAGCTCGTGGTCGAAAATGCCTTCCAGCCGATCGTCGAGGCCGGCACCGGCACGGTTTTCGGCTACGAATCCCTGATGCGCGGCCAGGATCGCATCGGCTACGAGACGCCGGTCGACATCCTCGACGAGGCTCACCAGGCCGGCCAGCTGCTGCAGCTCGAACAGATGGTCGCCAGCCGCGCGCTCGCCAAATTTGCGACGCTGTCGAATTTCTCCACCTCGACGCTGTTCCTCAATCTGGATGTCCGGCTCATTCCACATGGCGAAAGCCTGGTCGAGACCCTGCTGCAACACCTGCGCAAGGCCAATATTCCGCCATCCTCCGTCTGCTTCGAATTCTCCGAACGTTTCGACAATACCAGCGTGCCGGAATTTTCCGGCCTGGTTTCCAGGCTGCGCAAGGCCGGTTTCAAGCTGGCGATCGATGATTTCGGCGTCGGTCACGGCGAGATGAAGCTGCTCTGCGATTATGCCGTCGATTATCTCAAGATCGACCGCCATTTCGTCGCCGAGATCGACCGCAGCCCGCGCAAGCGCCATCTGTTGAAGAGCATCGTCAACATCGCCCATGTGCTCGGCACGCGCGTCATCGCCGAAGGCATCGAGACCGAGGCCGAATTCATCGCCTGCCGCGAATATGGCGTCGATCTCGTCCAGGGCTGGTTCATCTCCCGCCCGACGACGCATATATCGGAGCTGGCGCCATCCTTCCCGCATCTGCAGGAGCTCGGCAAGAGCAAGCGGGGCAGCCAGTCGCTCGACGAAATCCTCATCCGCAAGCAGATCGAGCTGCTGCCGACGGTCTATGAGAATGACAGCATCGACAGCGTCTTCGAACTCTTCCGCCGCAATCCGCGCCAGGCCTTCTTTCCGGTCCTCAACGCCAATGACGAGCCGCGCGGCATCATCCACGAGCATCATCTCAAGGAATATATCTACCAGCCCTTCGGCCGCGATCTCTTAAAGAACAAGATGTACGAGCGCTCTATCTCGCATTTCGTCGAGATGGCGCCGATCGTCGGCCTCGACAGCGACGCCGAGCAACTGATGGCGATCTTCGCCAATATGGAAGGCAGCAACTGCCTGATCCTGACTGACAACATGCGTTACGCCGGCGTCGTCTCCGCCGCCTCACTGATCAAGGTCATCAACGAAAAGCAGCTGAAGACCGCGCAGGACCAGAACCCGCTGACCGGCCTGCCGGGCAATCGCGCCATCCGCGATTACATGCGTCAGTCCGGCCGCGACGGCGATGAGCTCCGCCACTTCTGCTATTGCGACTTCGACAATTTCAAGCCGTTCAACGATGCCTACGGCTTCCATCTCGGCGACCACGCGATCTCGCTGTTTGCCGCGCTGATGCGCCGCTATTTCTTCGCCGAGCGCCATTTCCTCGGCCATGTCGGCGGCGACGATTTCTTCATCGGCGTCGTCGGCTGGAGCAAGGAAGAGCTGACGGAGATCCTCGACCGGCTGATCAGCGACTTTCATGACGATGTGCGGGATTTCTATTCCGATGAGGACCGTGCCGCCGGCCGTATCCTCGGTCACGACCGCACCGGCGCCGAAGCTTTGTTCCCGCTGATGCGCTGCTCGATCGGCGTCATCGAACTGCCGGAAGGCCTCGTTGTCGACGATATCAACCGCGTCAGCGCCGAAATCGCCATCATCAAGTCGGCCGCCAAGGACAGCGAGGAAGGTCTCGTCTTCCATTCGCTGGGCGAGGCGAATTGACGCCTTTGCCACATCGTGCCTTCCCAAGCCTGCGAGGCTGATTTATTCCGGTTGCTTCCGATTAGGGAGGAGCCGGTCATGCCTTTGCCTCAGGATATGCGTTTCGTCGATCTGCCGTCCTTCGGCGGGCCGGAGGTGATGACGATCGGCAGGCGTCCGCTTCCTGTGCCCCAAGACGGGCAGGTCCTGGTGCGCGCCGAGGCGATCGGCGTCAACCGCCCCGATATTGCCCAGCGCCAGGGCAGCTATCCCCCGTCCAAGGATGCGAGCCCGATCCTCGGCCTGGAATTGTCGGGCGAAATCGTTGCCGTCGGCTCGAGCGTCAGGGGCCATGCCGTCGGCGACAAGGTCTGCGGCCTCGCCAATGGTGGCGCCTACGCCGAATATTGCCTGCTGCCGGCGGGCCAGATCCTGCCCTTTCCCAAGGGTTATGACGCAGTGAAGGCGGCAGCTTTGCCTGAGACCTTCTTCACCGTCTGGGCCAATCTCTTCCAGATGGCCGGGCTGACGGAAGGCGAGACGGTGCTGATCCATGGCGGTTCCAGCGGCATCGGCACGACTGCGATCCAGCTCGCCCGCGCCTTCGGCGCCGAGGTCTACGCGACGGCGGGCTCGAAGGAGAAATGCGAGGCCTGCGAAAAGCTGGGCGCCAAACGGGCGATCAACTACCGAAGCGAGGACTTCGCCGAGGTGATCAAGGCCGAGACCGGCCACGGCGTCGATATCGTCCTCGACATGATCGGCGCCGCCTATTTCGAGCGCAACATCGCCTCACTGGCGAGGGACGGCTGCCTGTCGATCATCGCCTTTCTTGGCGGCGCCATCGCCGAAAAGGTCAATCTCTCGCCGATCATGGTCAAGCGCCTGACGGTCACCGGCTCCACCATGCGCCCGCGCACGGCGGAAGAAAAACGCGCCATCCGCGACGACCTGCTCTCGGAAGTCTGGCCGCTGCTGGAAGCCGGCACCGTCGCCCCCGTCATCCACAAGGTCTTTGCCTTCGAAGAGGTCGTCGAAGCGCACCGGCTTCTGGAAGAGGGCAGCCATGTCGGCAAGGTCATGCTGCGCGTTGGCTAGAGCAATTCCAGCAAAAGTGCGCAGCGGTTTTGCGTCCGGATTGCGAAGAAACAAGGAGCAATTCCAGCAAAAGTGTGCAGCGGTCTTGCCAGGCAAAGCGCGAAGCGCTTTTGCCGGGAATTGCGCCAAAACAAAGAGATAGGGCGCTCTTAGTGCGTCCTATCGGACGCGCGGCGTGGTAATCTCAGCGACACCGCAACCGCCAGAACACCGGGCAGCGCCATCATCAGATAGAGCCAGTGCGCTGCCGACAGCGCGCCTGATATGCCGCCCGGATGAACGAGGCCGGCGCCGTTGGCGATGAGGCCGGCAAAGGCTGCCCCGAACGCCCCACCGAGCGAACTCATCGTCGGGATCGCGGCAGAAGCCTTGTCCTTCTCGTTGTCGGCGACGAGCCTCAAGACCATGGCGACCAGATGCGCCCAGCCGAGCCCGATGCCGAAGCCCATCATGAACATGCCGATCGCCGCCGGCACGATGATCGGCATATGCCCCTCGGGATTGTCCTTGGCGAGGAAGACGGCGAGGCAAGCAGTCGCCGCCGCCTCGATGAGGGCGCCGATGACGATTGCCCAATAGGCTCGGCGGCCGGCCCAAGAGCTGCTGAGGAAGGCCGCGAAGGTCCAGCCGAGGGCGACGAGCGCGACGAGATAACCCGAGACGATCGCCGGCACCCCATGCAAGGTTTGCAGGAAATAGGGAATGAAGACGTCGCTGACGAGAACGACGGTCACGGCGAGCATCGCCAGGTAGACCCGTGAAATCGGCTGGGAAAGGCTGACGGCGCCGGAGGGCAGCAGCCGGTTCGGGCTTCGGCCCTCGGTGACGATCATGCCGGCGACCGCGACGACCGAAGCCGCGATCAGCGCGACCTTCGTGGCTGTCGCCTCGACCGCGCCGGCCGCACTCACCATCAGGACGGCGGCAAGCAGCAGCCCGATCTGCGCAACCGGCGTCTTTGCCTGCTCGCGGTCGTCCTCGACGTCGGGCAACAGCCGCGGCGCCAAGACCCCCATCAGCAGGCCGAGTGGCACGAGCACGATGAAAGCATAGCGCCAGGCGTGGCCCGCAGAAAAGAAGCCGCCGAGCGTCGGCCCGATGACGGTCGAGACCCCCCAGATTGCCGCGTAGAGCGTCGAGGCCTTCGGCCATAGCGGCTCGGGATAGACGAAGCGGATGAAGGCATAGCCGAGGGCGGCAAGTGCGCCGGTTCCGAGACCCTGCACCGCGCGTCCAATCAGCACCACCGGCATCGACGGTGCGGCTGCGGCAATCAGGCTGCCGACGCCGAAGACCAGTGCTGCGATCACATAGACCGATCGAAGCCCGATGCCGCGCGGCCGCATGGCGACGAAGATCGAGCCGAGCACGGCGGCGGCAACGAACAGGCTGGTGACCCAGGAAAACAGCGCAAGGCCGCCGATATCGCGCACGATCGAAGGCGCGATCGTCGCCATGATATAACTCTCCACCGCATAAAGCGTCACGCCGCCGGCCAGCATCAAGGTTGCCGGCAGGTGCTCGGGCAGGAAGAGGCGGAAAACGGAGCTGGCGCTGGGGATGGCCGCTGTCTGGTCGACATTCGACATGGGAGGACCCCGAGATTTTTACTGGCGAAGGATTATTTTCCAAGTTATAAATTGGAAAATTACATGCCACCTCGAATTAAACAAGACTTGACTTGGAAAATATGCGCCAGTCCCCAGCCAACCGGATCCTGATCCTGATAAAGACCGACGGCCCGCAGCTCGCCGCCGCGATCGGCGACGCTCTCGGCATATCGGGCGAGGCCGCCCGCCAGCAGCTTTCGAAGATGGCGGAGGAGGGGCTGGTGGAACCGGTGACCGTTGCCGCTTCTGGCCGGGGCCGGCCGCGCCAGCTCTGGCACCTCACAACGAGCGGCAACCGCCGGTTTCCCGACGGCCATGCGGAGCTGACGGCAAACCTCCTCGGCACGCTCGTCAATCAACTCGGCCCCGCAGCGCTCGATACCGTCATTTCCGCCCGCGAGGCCGAGACGCTGAAACGCTATCGGCAGGAGATCAGCCCGGCGCATGATCTTGCCGCGCGCGTCGAGGCCCTTGCCGGCATCCGCACCCGCGAAGGCTATATGGCCGATTGTTGGGAGGAGGCGGACGGATCCTTCATGCTGGTCGAAAACCATTGCCCGATCTGCGCCGCCGCCACGGCTTGCGCCGGCTTCTGCCGCTCCGAACTCGAAACCTTCCGCGCCGTCCTCGACGCCGACGTCGAGCGCAGCGAACACATCCTCGCCGGCGCTCGCCGCTGCGCCTATCGCATCACGCCGCGTTGAGGTGTGTCGATCGGAGCGCCGCATTTCACGCCGGTTGCCGCACCTGCCGCCTGCTGCTTTCGAGATAGAGCAGCACTCCGATCGATGCGAGACCCGCGGCCGCGCCGACGAAGGCGGTGCCGGAATAATCGGTGATCGCGGTGCCGAAGGCAAAGAGGCCGGCGCTGACGCCAACGCCAATGAACGTGTTCAGCGAGATCAGCGAGGTTCCGAGCCCCGGCCGGTCCGCGATCAGATCCTGCAGATAGGTGATCGGCACGCTGAGGATCGCTGCCGCCCCGCAGGCATTGAAGAGGAGGAGTGCGTAGACGTGCCAGGGTGCGGAAGCAAAGCCGAGCAGCAGCAGATAGACGCAATAGATCAGCGCGCCGAAGGCAAGCACATGCGCGCTTCGGAAGCGGCGCTGCGCAAAGCCCCACATCATCATGAACGGCATCTCGAGCAAGGCCGTCAAACCTGCCATGAAGCCGACATCGATCACGGTGCCGCCGGCCGCACGCGTGATGATCAGCGGCAGGAGCATGGCGTTCAGCCGCTGCAGCCCGAATAGCATCGCCATGACGATGGCCCGCGACAGCACATGCGGCACGAAAATCCGTTTCAGCGAAGCAAAGAAGCCGACTGGATCGGGGGCAGGGCCGCCTGAGCCATTTCCGGGTGCGAAGAAGAAATACAGGCAGAAGCAGGTGCAGCTTGCCAATGCCGCGATCCCATAGGCCGGCGTCATCGACGGCGAACTGACGAGATAGAGGCCGATCAACCCCGGCGCCAGCGCCCATGAGCCGGAAAAGAGCGCCCGCACCATTGTGGTGATCGCCGCCCCTTGGCCGCGGTCCATCTGGTTGGTCCTGGCGCGCAGGCTGGCAAACAGCAGCGAATAGGTGGAATTGCTCATCGGCACCAGCAACAGCGTGGAGAAGATGAAGACCGCGGGGCTATGAATGAGCGCGATCGATCCGAAGCCGAGCATGCCGGCGACGGAAAGCCCCAGCACCAGCGGCCGGCGCTCCTTCAGCCTGTCCGACCAGATCCCGAGCGTCAGGCTCGTCGTGACGTTGACGATCGAAGAGAAGAACACCAGTGCCGAATAGGCGCCGTTGCTCAAGCCGAGTTCGTTGATCCCGATAATCGACTGGTAGGGCGCGGTCGACGCATAGGTGAAGGCGAGCGCGACGAGTGTCACGGTCGGAATACGGATCCTGTTGTCGCGAAGGATCAAGGAAAAGGTGGATGGCATGGGGAGTGGTTCCTGATGCCCTACTCTTAGCCGCATCGAACCCATCAGAGAAACGATAGTTTTCGATCGCCTCGGTCAATTTATGTGATCGATATTTGGACGATGTGATCGCGGTCGAGCCCGCAGCGCGGCCGAGCGCCGAACTCAGAATTTCGCGACCAAACCTGAGAGCCAGAAGTCGATTTGCCCGAAGGGAAGCACCTTTCCCAAAAATCCGACCAGAGCTGACGTGCTGACGATCAGCGCTAGCCCCAGAAATGTTCCGAGGATTATTCCAACGCTCGCCTTTGCCGGCCGGCGTGCCAGCCAAGACGCCAGAGCCAAAGAGACAATCGTCAAAAATGCCAACAATATGGACTCGGTCATAGACAGGCCTGCTTGCAAAACAATCCCTTGGGGTGTGAACCCGGCTGCACGATAGCGTCCCGATGCGTCCAAACTCAAGGCCTAGGATGGCGGAGGTTGCGGCGCGACCCGCAGGAGGCGCAATTCCGGTGACTTCGCTGTACCTGCTCCAGAGGCCCACCCCACCCTCCGTCCTCCTCGGGCTTGACCCGAGGATCTACGCCGGCCTCCACCGGCAGCGGGCATGGATCCTCGGCTCAAGGCAGAGGAGGACGGAATATGCGGTGACGTCCAGCCACAGATAGAGCCGGTGCACTAGCAGCAGGCACCCGCGCAGCCGCCTAAACCCTGGCAAAACGTCAACCCCGTTGGCTTTCCCCGCGTGACGCGTTATGGACTGCGCTATCCCGCCAGCATCCGGACAAAAGCTCATGACCAATCCCGTCACCGTCGAAGTCACCCGCGGCCTGCTCGTCGAAAGTCGCCATCGCGGCGCGGTGGCTGTGGTCGATGGCGATGGTAAGCTTGTCTTCTCGCTGGGCGACATCGAGGCCGCGGTCTTCCCACGCTCGTCCTGCAAGGCGATGCAGGCGCTGCCGCTCGTGGAGAGTGGTGCGGCCGACGCCTATGGTTTCGGCGACAAGGAATTGGCGCTGGCCTGCGCCTCGCACAATGGCGAGGACGAGCACGTGGCGCTCGCCGCCTCCATGCTGTCGCGTGCCGGCCGCGATATCGAAACACTGGAATGCGGCGCCCATTGGTCGATGAGCCAGAAGATCCTGATCCAGCAGGCTCGCACGCTCGATGCGCCAACCGCGCTGCACAACAATTGCTCGGGAAAACATGCCGGCTTCATCTGCGCCTGCTGCCATCAGGACGTCGATCCGACGGGTTATGTCGGCTATGAGCACCCGCTGCAGGTCGAGATCCGCGCGGCGATGGAAAGCCTGACCGGCGCCGTGCTCGGCGCGGAAAGCTGCGGCACGGATGGCTGCTCCATTCCGACTTATGCCGTGCCGCTCAGGAGCCTTGCCCACGGTTTCGCCAAGATGGCGACCGGCATCGGCCTGGAAGCTTTGCGCGCCAAGGCATCCCGCAGGGTGATCGAGGCTTGCATGGCCGAACCTTTCTATGTCGCGGGTTCGGGCCGCGCCTGCACCAAGCTGATGCAGATCGCCCCAGGCCGCATCTTCGTCAAGACAGGTGCTGAGGGCGTCTTCTGTGCCGCGATTCCGGAAAAGGGCATCGCCATCGCGCTCAAATGCGAGGATGGCATGACCCGCGCCGCCGAAGCCATGGTGGCGGCGACACTCGCCCGCTTCTTCGAGACGGAGAGCGAGATACATGCGGCATTGATGGCCTATGCCGCAACGCCGATGCGCAATTGGAACGGCATCCATGTCGGCGATATCAGGGTCACCTCCGCCTTGGCCGACTGAGCGCGAGTTTGCATATATAAGTTATTAGAAAAATAAGAATTGGCTAATATAAAAGGATTACGTCCTGCGATCGCGGATGCACCCTTTCGCGGCGACTTGAGCACAGTCCTGGAAGCCGTGAGGGCAGGGCATGTTTGCAGGCCGCTATCTCTGGTGGATGCTGATGGGGATCGGCATCTTCATGTTCGCCGCGCTGAGCCTCGATTATATCACCTGGCTCACGATCCAGCTGTCCGGCTGCGGCGATATGGCCGGCGCCTGCGAGCCGGTTCTCCGACTGATATCGGGCGTGCTCAAACCCGCCTGCATCTGGACCGCGATCGGCGTGCTCTTCACGGCGACGCTGCTCCGTCTTCACACTCTCTCGCTCATCTGGTTCTGGGGGCCGATCGTCGCCATCTGGTTCATCGCCTCCACGCCGATCCTGCTCTTCCTGGCGGTGGATGCGGCGGCTCTGACGCGGCCCGCCACCTTGGCGGTGCTGCCCGTCGCCTTCCTGTTTCTGGCGGCATTCACAGCCTATCTCATGCTTGCCCTGGAGGATGGCGACAGGCTGCCGCTTGCAGCCTCCGTGCCGTTGCGCCTCACACTCCGTCTGACGGCGGTCTACGGCGCGCTTGCCGGCGCAGCTTTCATGCCGGAACTGTCGCGGGTCGCCGGGACCCTGCTCGATATGCCGGCACTTTCCGTCGTCATCGCGCTGGCGCAGCCCTATCTGCAGACGGTGCTCACCCTTGGAACCGGCAGCATGGCGCCGGCCTATGCCGTGCTGGCGGCCTTCATCGCGGCCCTTGCCGCAAGTCTCCTGCCACATGCTGCCGCGCCGCAGCCCTCTCTTGGCGCCATCATGCTGCGGCGATTGCGCCGTTGAGATCGCGATAGGGTTTCAGCTGTTCGGCCGTCATCTCCACGGGCACGATCAGCCCCGCCACGTCGGAAATGCCGAGCACCGGGCAGGGGGAGACGAGGTCGAACTTCTCCTCGGTCAGCAGCACATGCGTTTCAGCCGCGCAGCGGGCGATGTGCCGCTTGATCGCCGCTTCCTCGAAATCGCCGGTGGAAAGCCCGTGCACTGGATGGGCTGCGGTGACGCCGAGGAAGAAGAGATCGGGGCGCAGCTGCGAGATCGCCGCCATCGCCGCCGCACCCGTTGCCACCATCGAATGTTTGTAGAGCCGTCCGCCGGTGAGGATCACCTCAGCCGTCGGATGGTGTTCGAGTTCGGCGGCGATGGTCGGGCTGTGGGTCGCAACCGTCAGCGGCATGTCGCGTGGCAAGTGCCTGGCGACCTCCGCCGTCGTCGTGCCGCCGTCGAGGAAGATCATCTGTCCGGGCTTCACCATCGCCGCCGCCGCCGCCCCGAGCCGAGCCTTGATCTGCGACGAGACGCTGCGCCGCGCGGTGAAATCAGGCAAGTCAGGCGCCAGCGGCATCGCCCCGCCATGCACCCGTTTCAACAGCCCCTCCGCCGCCATTTCCCTGAGGTCCCGCCGGATCGTGTCCTCCGAAAGCGCGAAATCCTCGGCCACGCGCTTGGCGACCACCTGGCCGTCACGGCGCAGGATGTCGAGAATGAGGGCCTTGCGTTGGGTTGTCAGCATCGGTTCTCTGCACGAAAATTAACATAATAGCCCGATATTGCACGAAATGACTCGACATTCAAGAAATATCGTGCATTTTCACGAAATCCCGTGCATGAGGCCGGGAGAGTGCTCACGCATAAAGCGGAGCGAAGGAGTGGATCATGTTGATTTTGATTGCTGGGCCTTATCGGTCCGGAACCGGCGACGACCCGGAAAAGATGGCCGCCAACCTGAAGCGGCTGGAAGCGCCTTCGCACGCGCTATTTGAGGCCGGCCACGTGCCGATGATCGGCGAATGGGTGGCGCTGCCGATCTGGCACGCCGCCGGCGGCCGGTCGGTCGGCGACGCGCTCTACGAAGAGATCTTCCACCCGGTCGCCGGCCGGCTGCTGCAGCTCTGCGAGGGCGTGCTGCGCCTGCCCGGCGATTCCAAGGGCGCCGACAACGACGTCCGCATCGCCCGGGAACGCGGCATCCCGGTCTGGCGCAGGCTGGAGGATGTGCCGGGCTGCGGCTGAGCGGATTGCTTGCCCGCGCTTTGCCCTTCGCTTACGCTCAGCGCATTCGCGGCTTTGCCGCTCACC
>NZ_JAWDIV010000040.1:0-20373 GCF_032464655.1 Rhizobium sp. 25PS6 | reverse complement strand
GCTGGCGCCACAGGCTGGCCTCGCCAACAACCGCGTCGTAATCACGCGCTGATCCCGAATTCGGCAGCTGATCCCGTTCTATGCGCTGATCATCCGCTCCAGCTCATCCATGTTGGGGACGATGATATGTCGAAACTTCTCGATGCGAATGACGCCGCTCTTGCGCAGCCTGGTTATCTGGCGGCTGACGGTTTCGATCGTCAGCCCGAGGAAATCGGCGATCTCGGCGCGGGAAAGCGGCAGGTCGAAGGCGGTGCTCGTGGCCGTTTGCGGTTCGGCGTGGGTGGCGATGAGGTAGAGCAGGCTTGCGACCTTCTCCTCGGCGGTGCGGCGGCCGAGCGTCAGCATCCATTCGCGCGCGGCGTCCAGCTCCTTCAGCGCCAGATCGTGCAGGCTGCGCCGCAGTTCCGGCGTCTCCGATATCATGCGGTCGAGCAGGTCGCGGGGGAAGACGCAGATTTCGACATCGGTCGCAGCCTCAGCCGACAGCGTACTTTCGCGCACGAAGGGCCTGCCGACGAAATCGGGGGCGAATTGCAGGTCGACGATCTGCTGGCGCCCGTCCGGCATCACCTTACAGAGTTTCACCACCCCGCGCATTATGTTCGAATAGAAAGAGCTTTCCGACCCTTGAGCGATGATCTCGCTGCCGGCATCGACCTTGCGGCGCAGCGAGTGGCGGCCGAGATCCTTTAACTGACCGCTCGACAGTACGCCGCAGACGACGCCGTGCCGCGCCTGGCAGGAAGCGCAAGCGACGGGAGTGCCGGCGTCGGAACCCTTACTGCGTGCAACGTCCATGTCCTGATCCCTTCAAAATCCGCGTGTGCCGGATGTGGCTGCGCATGCTGGGCATACTCAGACGCTTACGTCGCGATTGCGGGTTCGGCTATCCCGATTTCCTCCGGCGCGGCTTGATGATTACCAATTTCGCCGGGACCGCGAGTTGATCCAGATCAAAGTTTCCGTGCCATGCTGTTTTGGAAGCGCCTGCCTCGACACGAGGCCGACCCGCAGAATCCTTCAAACTTGAACGACGAAGCAAAGATCTTCCAACCCTGGGCGACGAAGCTGCCGACGTGTTTGCGCACGAGCATATCCCAAATTGTATGACGGCTACTCGCGACGGGGAAAGGGTTCAGGTCGAAAGGCATTACGGGTTGCTTCAGCTGGGTCGCCCATACTCTCCCTAGCCGATTTCGAATTGACGGCCCAGTATGTTTGTGCGACGAACGTACTAAGGCGGTGCGCGCGGCTGGTGCGGCCTGAACGCGATCGACGTTGTGTCAGATGACATCCTGAAGGAACGGGCGGATGACTGTCTACCTAATCGGAATCGACGGCGGTGGCACCAGCTGCCGAGCTGCAGTCGCCGGTGCGAACGGGAGTATCCTTGCGCGGGCTCAAGCCGGGCCAGCTAACATTCTCTCCGATCCGGATACGGCCGTCGACAACATTGCCAGTGCGACCCGCGCGGCTTTCTACGCAGCTGGCATCAATGCGCGTAGCATCGCCTCGGCGCGTGCAGTACTTGGGGTCGCAGGCAATAATGTCGGCGAGGCCGTTCACTACGTGAAAAACAGGCTACCCTTCGCCCAGGCGGACATCGAGTCAGACGGGCTGATCGCGCTACAAGGCGCGCTTGGTGATAAAGACGGAGCCGTCGCCATTTTAGGAACAGGCACGATCTACATTTCCCGCCACTGCGAAACGGTGACCTACGTCGGCGGATGGGGCTTTACTGTGGGCGACCTCGGCAGCGGTGCTCGTATTGGACATGCGCTTTTGCAAGAAACGCTGCTCGCATATGACGGCATCCACGACATGTCCGCGATGACCGCCTCCGTCCTTGCGGAATTCAAAAATGACCCGCGCAATATCGTCGAGTTTGCGCGGCATGCAAAGCCCGGCGCCTTCGGCCGCTATGCGCCGCGCGTATTCGAGCACATGAAACAGGGCGATGCTGTCGCCGCGCGCCTGTTGCAAGAAGCCGCTGTTTCAGTTGACGAAGCACTTGATCGTCTAGTCGCTCGAGGAACGCAGAAGATTTGCCTGCTCGGGGGATTGGGGCCGCTGTATTCGTCCTGGATCGCTGCACGGCATCAAAGTCTACTGGTAACGCCCGAAGGCGATGCACTGAGCGGGGCCGTGGCCCTGGCTGTGTCGCGCTTCGGGCATCTGAAAGCGATCGAATGAGCGACACGCTTGCGGCTATGCTTCCAGGATGGGGCACAGACATCAACGGCGCCGGTCCGCTCTATCAAAGGCTTCGCCTGGCGCTTGAAAAGGCGATCCTGTCGGGTAAACTCAAAGTGGGCGACGTTCTTTATCCCGAACGAGACCTCGCTGAACATGTCCGCGTTAGCCGTGTAACGGTCCGCAAAGCAATCGACCATCTCGTGCAAGACGGATTTCTGGTTCGCCGGCGCGGCTCAGGAACCTTCGTAGCCGGATCGGCGGTCCGCGCAGATCAGCCTCCGTCACGCGCGTATCTTTTGACAGGTG
Organism: Rhizobium sp. 25PS6; assembly: GCF_032464655.1. NCBI lineage: Bacteria > Pseudomonadati > Pseudomonadota > Alphaproteobacteria > Hyphomicrobiales > Rhizobiaceae > Rhizobium > Rhizobium sp. 25PS6. The sequence goes on along the minus strand of NZ_JAWDIV010000040.1, from coordinate 17,868 downwards.
GCATTTCCTGGCTTGGATCGGGCAAGAAAGTCGAGTGCATCGAGCGCAGCACGTCCCATCCCGCACCAGAGGAGATGATGACACTCGGCCTGTCAAGCGACAGTCGCGTCGTGCGCATCACCCATTTGCGGAGCTCGGCGGGCCAGCCGCTTGCGATTGAACGCATATGCATTTCCTCCGAGTTCCTGCCCGACGCTCGTACCGTTACCTGTTCCATCTGCAACACACTCGCGGACGCAAACTTTAGACCCGTTCGTGCGATCCAACGCACTTTCGCACTTAACATCGAAGATCCGGACGCCACAACGCTTGGCGTCGCGGTCGGAACGGCTGGGCTTTTGACAAAACGCGTTGCCTATCTTGCTTCGGGCCGCGCGATCGAATTCACCCGCTCTCTTTTCCGAGGCAATGCCGAAGGTTTCGTCAGCGAGCTCACCTTTCTCGAAAACTGACCCCTCTTCTTACAAGACAGGATTCTATCATGCACGCCACCATGCAAACGAACATGCGCCGAGAGATCGACGAAGTTCAGAAGCTGCGGCCAGATTGCTCGGTCGCTTAGCGAATGACTTGGCTGCCTTCGATGCGGTTTGCGCGCCCTGGACTCCGAATTCGTCGTCACAGTCGCTCGAGGCTTGTCCGACCACGCAGCCATTTCCCTGAAATATTCAATCGAGCTAAGCGCGAAATTGCAGTCGCTTCGATTCGGCTGTCACTCGCATCAAACTACGGTCTCGAGCCCAACTTGGTCGCGGGCCGCCTTCCCAAGGCAGCCACGCGCGCCGTCGCCGCTTGGATTGCTCTGACAAATACGCTTCCCGCTTGCGGGACCCACCAACGCCATGAGCATGCTGAGCACAAAGGTCGGCTTGTGCCTGAAGACGACGCAGATCTCTTGGTGTTGACCCTAAGTTTGAGTTGAAGTCGAGCTGGACAGGTAGGCCAAAGGGTTTCGAGACAAGCGATCATGGTGATCTTGGATCAAATTTGCACAGGTTCTCCAATCTCATGGTCGATGCTTTCCGCTCGGAAACCTGCTGGCTTTGGCTGAGTGGAACCAGCACGCCATGAAGATTGCGATACTCTCGCCGCTTGAACGAACCTGCCTCCATTGGATATCTAGAGGCTGGGCGGTGACTGATATCGCGTTGATCGAGGGAAAGGATACCGCTGAAATTGAGGCGTGCATGGAGCGTGCGGTTATTTCACTCAACGCCGACTCAGTGGAACAGGCGCTCGAGAAAATGAAGATCACGCGGTCAGATTGATCGCCACGGTCGCTGGCGCCGGACGCTTTCACCTTGCTTTGCATGCTGCTTTTAAATGCGTCGTCTTGGCAACGTCAGCCCGCAGCAAGATCGCGCCATCGGTTTTGAAAGTACGGAGACACTGGCTCCTGAGGTCGGTGCGGCACGCCGCTGAGGTGGCACGAAAGCAGGCCGATCCGCGTGTTTGTGATAGATCCTGGCCGAGCTCCGGATTCTACCGTCAACCCGCTGAAGGTCCGCTAGGAAGTTGTGGCCGCTGCCGCTCCGCGTCGGGCTGATCGCGTCCGTCCCCTGCCTTTGAGGAGCCATTGAGCGGGAATTGGCCAGCTCCCATTGAACCTCCTTAAAGTCGCGCGATCTTTCCTTCGCACGGTCCAACGCCTTCCAGCTCTCCCGCGTCGAAGCCGATGGCGAGTACGGCGTTCTACCCTCTGACGGAATCGACCCCGACAACGATCTTGCGATCGTTCACGAATTCTTTCCCTGGCCGGCTCATTGAACCTGCCCCTGCCTCTGGCGTGCCGCTTGCGAACTGCAAGCCGCAAGGGAGGCTTCGCCGCGGTCGAGCATAGCATGATCCGACACTTGTCAGCCGCGCCCTTGCCGCCTTTGCTCTTCGCGGCTGGCCGAAGGGTGCCCGCGAAACGACGGGCAAAGAAGGCAACGAGGGCCGATCGCCGGGCGATCGGAAATAAAATGAAGAGAAGAGACATAGAAGCGCTGCGCGAACGGGTCAGTTGCGCGGCCGTTCTCGAAAGGGCGAGCTTCGCCATCGACATCAAGGAAAGCACCCGGCGGGCGATCAAGTTTCGCCGTGACGGTGAAATCATCATCGTCACGCATGAGGGGCGCGGATGGTTCGATCCGCTCAGCGATGCGAAAGGCGACGTATTCGGGCTTGTCGAGCATCTCGACCATGTCGGTTTTCTCGAAGGCGCCGAAAGGGTCGCGGATCTCGTCGGTGTCAGGATCACAGATCCGGAGTGGCAGCCCGCGAGGCGTGAAGGAGGATACAACCTCTCTCTTCCCGAGCGCTGGCAGGCGCGCCGGCGCCCATGGCACGGATCACCGACATGGCATTATCTCCATGGCGATCGTTGCCTGCCGGTGCCGTTGCTCCGCGTGGCGATCAAAGGCGACCTTCTGCGGGAAGGGCCATACGGGAGCATGTGGGCAGCTCATACGGACGGTGTCGGCGTTGTGACTGGCTGGGAGGCGCGAGGTCCGCAATACCGAGGGTTCGCCTCTGGAGGGAACAAGGTTCTTTTCCGTCTCGGGCCGCCTACTGCGTGGCGCCTGGCCGTCACCGAAGCTGCGATTGACGCCATGAGTCTCGCGGCGATCGAGGGTTTGCGCGACGGCACGCTCTATCTGAGCACCGGCGGCGGATGGTCGCCGGCCACGCAAGCCGCGCTGTGGGAACTGACCTTCCGGCCCGGCGCCCAACTCGTCGCCGCAACGGACGCCAATGCACAAGGCGATCTGTTTGCCGAGCGATTACGGGCGCTCGCCGAGGATACCGGGTGCGACTGGACGCGGCTGCGCCCGCCCGAGGAGGACTGGAACGAGACCCTGAAGATTGGGAAAAAGGAAAAACGGGAAAAGGAAAGAGGCGTGCCGCATTCGCACCGCCCGCATCAAGGGAGGCTTCGCCCGGCTGGGCCGGCCCTTGACCCGGCCGGTCGCGATGCCGGCAGCTCGGAAGGGGTCATGAAGGATTGAAGAGGATGGCGAGGTCGAGAGGACGGCGCCGCACTTCGGTCCGAAAACGCGCAAGGAGCCGCAGATGATCCCCTCTCCCGCAATCGCCAAGGTTTTTCAGGGCGTCGCAAGCCGCCAGCAGATGTTCCGCATGTTCGATCGCCACGCGCAGCGCCCAAACCGTTGGGATGGTGATGCCGCGCCATTCTACGCAGACGAATGGTTCGAGATCGGCGAGACCGAGCATGATTACATGTTCGAGATCCTACCGCCATTGTGGATCCGAGGGTCCATGTTTGCGATGCGCGAATACATGACCGGCTCGGTGACATCAGTGTTCTTCGCGCTCAGGATCGACGAGGCGATCCGGTATTTCCATGGCTATTGCGATCTTTCCGACAAGGCATCCGTCGAAACGATGCGCGTCGCCATCATCGAGCGCGAAAGCCGTCCGGTCCGGGCCATGACGCGGCAAGAGCGGCTCGAGCATATCTGGAGCACGACTGCCGACGATTACCGCGGCTATGCCGGAGACAAGTGGCCGCAGTCCGCTCGCGGCAAGCGCACCGTCGTGCTCTATGGCGGCAACGAGGGCACTTTCCTGAAGCTACTCGAGGAACTCACCGACGGGGAGATCGCTGTGAAGCTGCCGGTGCATCTTCGCCACCTTCCCTCCCCGATCGCCGCGTGAGGAGGACGCCATGTTCACTTTTAGCGCGGTCGATGTCCGTGCGGTGATCGCGCGCGGACGCACCGACGCGGCAGCCAATGGCGGTTTCCGCAATCCTCACTATGGACTTCTCCCGGACAACGACGAACGGCACGGCCTGTGGATCGTCGGCGATGAAGGCGTCTATGTGCTTTCCAACGGAAAATTGGCAGAGGGTCAAAGGGCACTCGCGGTCTATGCCGACGAGTGCGATCCGAAGACCAATCCGGACCATTGGCACTACAAGCGCCGGTATTTCGGGGGAGACGACGGCATCGTCTTCATCGACGCTGAGAGCCTGGAAGCCATGCTTTCCACAAACCCGGAAGCCACGTATCTGCGGGCGGAGTTTGCGACGGAAACAACGCAGCTCTCCGTAATCACGCGCTCGTAGCTCGCGATCGCTGCCGCCGGACGAACCAGGTCCAATTCCCACAACTCATTTTCATCCGCCTTCGCAGCCACGGGACCTGTCCCGTGGGCGATGGCGCACATCCTCGAAAAGGAGCTTTCATGTCCCACGATCCCTTCACCCTCGATATATCAGGCAGCAGTGCATTGTCGTCCGGCTTCGGCCTGGGTGTCACCGCGTTTGGCGGTTTCGCCGCCAATGACGACGATCCCGATCCACCGCCGCCCTCCCCCACGCCGGCATTGCCTCTGCCAGCTACGAAGCGGCCGGCGACGCGGAGACACGGCGAGCGAACCAACTTCTATCTCAACGACGGCGACGACCGCGGCTTGGCCGCGACCTGGAAGGAGCGGGCGAAGGCAAATCTTGCGGCCATCCTGACTGCCACCGAAATCGAAAAACAGGATCGACCCGCCACCCGTGACGAACAGGCGAAGCTGATCCGCTTCACCGGTTTTGGCGCCTCGGATCTTGCGAATGGGATTTTTCGCCGGCCCGGCGAAACTGCATTCCGCAAGGGCTGGGACGATCTCGGCGGTTCGCTCGAAAGTGCCGTCACCGAGACCGACTACGCCTCGCTCGCCCGCTGCACTCAGTATGCACACTTCACGCCGGAATACATCGTCCGCGCGATCTGGGCGGGACTTCAGCGTCTCGGCTGGCGTGGAGGCCGGGTGCTGGAGCCGGGGATCGGCACGGGCCTGTTTCCGGCGCTGATGCCAACCGCGTTCAGGGATAACGCTCGAGTCACCGGAATCGAACTCGATCCGGTCACGGCACGGATCGCCCGGCTGCTTCAGCCGAAGGCGCGCGTCATCAACGCCGACTTTGCGCGCACCGATCTCAATGCGATCTATGATCTCGCCATCGGCAACCCGCCCTTCTCCGATCGGACGGTTCGCTCGGATCGGCAGTACCGTCCGCTCGGTCTCCAACTGCACGACTACTTCATCGCCCGGTCGATCGATCTCTTGAAGCCTGGTGCACTCGCGGCGTTCGTGACCAGCGCCGGCACGATGGACAAGGCGGACGCGACGGCCCGCGAGCATATCGTCAGATCCGCCGATCTGATCGCCGCTGTCCGCCTGCCCGAGGGCAGCTTCCAGGCAGATGCCGGCACGGACGTAGTGGTGGACATCCTGTTCTTCCGCAAGCGCCGGATCGCCGAGCCGGAGGGCGATCTGTCGTGGCTCGATCTGGAGGAGGTGCACCCGGCCACATCCGACGACGGTGCAATCCGCGTGAACCGCTGGTTCGCAGAGCACCCGGATCTCGTGCTCGGCGAGCACGCCCTAACGTCTGGCCCGTTCGGCGAGACCTATACGTGCCGGCCACGCGCCGGTGAAGACCTGGAAACGGCACTGAAGGCCGTGATCGCTCTTCTTCCGGAGAATCTGTATGACGGCGAGCCGACGCAGATCGACATCGATCTGGAAGAGGAACTGGGCGAGATCGTCGATCTCCGCTCCGGCAACGACAAGGTCCGCGAGGGCAGCTTCCTCATCAATAACCGCCACGGCCTCATGCAGATGATCGACGGAGTGCCGCTCGCGGTTTCGGTGCGGAAAGGCCGGTCAGGCGACGGCCTGTCCGAAAAGCATGTCCGGATTATCAAGAAGCTGGTTCCGATCCGCGATGCCGTGCGCGAGGTGCTGAAAGCGCAGGAACGCGACCAGCCGTGGTGGGATCTGCAGGTTCGGCTGCGTATTGCCTGGTCGAGTTTCGTCCGAGACTTTGGGCCAATCAACCACACGACGGTCTCGATCTCGGAGGATGATGAGACGGGCGAGGTCCGCGAAACCCATCGCCGGTCCAATCTCCAGCCGTTCCTGGACGACCCGGATTGCTGGCTGGTGGCCTCGATCGAGGACTACGACCTCGAAACAGACACGGCAAAGCCCGGTCCGATCTTCTCCGAGCGGGTCATTTCGCCTCCGGCACCACCCGTCATCACCAGTGCGGCCGATGCGCTGGCCGTCGTCCTCAACGAACGCGGCCGCGTTGATCCCGAGCATATTGCCGAGTTGCTGCATCGCGACCCCAACGCTGTCATCGACGAACTCGGTGACGCCATCTTCCGCGATCCCGCCGATGGCTCCTGGCAGACCTCTGACGCCTATCTCTCAGGCCCGGTCCGCACGAAGCTCACCGTCGCCGAAGCGGCGGCTGCACTCGATCCAATATACGAGCGCAATGTCCGAGCGCTGCAGGACGTCCAGCCTGCCGACCTCCGGCCGTCGGATATCACCGCACGTCTCGGCGCACCTTGGATTCCGGCTGCCGATGTCGTCGCCTTCGTCAAGGAAACGATGGATGTGGACATCAGGATCCACCATATGCCGGAGCTCGGGTCATGGACCGTCGAGGCACGGCAGCTTGGCTATAGTGCCGTGGGGACCTCCGAATGGGGCACGGCGCGCCGTCACGCCGGCGAACTGCTGGCCGATGCGCTGAACAGCCGGGTTCCACAGATCTTCGACGTGTATAGGGATGTTGGGGGTGAACGCCGCGTTCTGAACGTCGTCGATACCGAAGCAGCCCGCGACAAGCTACAAAAGATCAAGGAAGCTTTTCAGAACTGGGTCTGGACTGACCCCGACCGCACCGACCGGGTGGCGCGAGCCTACAATGACCGGTTCAACGATATCGCGCCGCGGAAGTTCGACGGCTCGCATCTGAAACTGCCCGGCGCCTCCGGCGCCTTTGTTCTGTATGGGCACCAGAAGCGTGGTATCTGGAGGATAATCTCCTCCGGCTCGACCTACCTCGCTCACGCCGTCGGCGCCGGCAAGACGATGACGATGGCCGCCGCAATCATGGAGCAGCGCCGTCTCGGCCTGATCGCCAAGGCGATGCTGGTCGTGCCTGGCCATTGCCTGGCACAGGCAGCGCGCGAGTTCCTCGCCCTCTATCCGAATGCCCGCATCCTCGTCGCCGACGAGACAAACTTCACCAAGGACAAACGAGCACGTTTCCTGTCGCGCGCCGCCACGGCAGCCTGGGATGCAATCATCATTACCCATTCTGCCTTCAGGTTCATCGCCGTGCCGTCGGCTTTCGAGAGCCAGATGATCCAGGACGAGCTCGAGCTCTACGAGGATCTGCTCACGAAGGTGGACAGCGAGGATCGGGTGTCGCGAAAGCGGCTCGAGCGCCTGAAGGAAGGTTTGCAAGAGCGGTTGGAAGCGCTCTCAACGCGCAAGGACGACCTTCTCACGATCTCGGAAATCGGCGTTGATCAGATCATCGTTGACGAGGCGCAGGAATTCCGCAAAGTCTCTTTTGCGACCAATATGTCGACGCTGAAAGGCATCGACCCGAACGGATCGCAGCGGGCCTGGGACCTCTATGTCAAGTCTCGCTATATCGAGACCAAAAATCCCGGCCGCGCGCTCGTGCTGGCCTCCGGCACGCCAATCACCAACACGCTCGGTGAGATGTTCTCGATCCAGCGCCTGCTCGGCCACGAGGCGCTCCGCGAACGCGGGCTTCACGAATTCGACGCCTGGGCCTCGACCTTCGGCGACACGACGACCGAACTCGAAATGCAGCCGTCCGGTAAATACAAGCCGGTCAGCCGGTTTGCGAGCTTCGTCAACGTGCCCGAGCTGATCGCCATGTTCCGCTCCTTCGCCGACGTGGTGATGCCGGAGGACCTGAAACAATATGTGAAGGTCCCCGCACTCTCGACCGGCCGGCGGCAGATTCTCACGGCCAGGCCGACGCCGGCCTTCAAACTTTATCAGCAGATCCTCGACAGCCGCATCAAGGCGATCGAGATGCGCGAGGGCCCGGCCCAGCCCGGCGACGACATACTGTTATCCGTCATCACCGACGGCCGCCACGCGGCGATCGACCTGCGGCTGGTCATTCCGGCAAACGACGACGAGCCGGACAACAAGCTCAATCTGCTCATCGAGAACGCTTTTCACATCTGGAAGGAAACGGGCGAAAACACCTATCATCGCCCGGACGGCAAGCCCTATGAACTGCCGGGCGCCGCGCAGATGATCTTCTCCAATGTCGGCACCATCAATGTCGAGAAGACGCGCGGCTTCAGCGCCTATCGCTGGATTCGCGACGAACTGGTCCGTCTCGGTGTCCCGCCATCGGAAATCGCCTATATTCAGGACTTCAAGAAGACCGAGGCAAAGCAACGCCTGTTCGGCGACGTCCGTTCGGGCAAGGTTCGCTTCCTGATCGGCTCCTCGGAAATGATGGGCACCGGCGTTAACGCTCAGCTCAGATTGAAGGCGCTGCATCACCTCGATGTGCCGTGGTTTCCATCCCAGATCGAGCAGCGCGAGGGTCGAATCGTCCGCCAAGGCAATCAGCACGATGTCGTCGATATCTTCGCCTATGCTACGCAAGGGTCACTCGATGCTGCGATGTGGCAGAACAATGAGCGCAAGGCCCGCTTTATCGCCGCCGCCCTTTCTGGCGACACCTCGATCCGCCGGCTGGACGACCTTGGGGAAGGCCAGGCCAACCAGTTCGCCATGGCCAAGGCGATTGCATCGGGCGACGAGCGCCTGATGCAGAAGGCCGGGCTCGAAGCGGAAATCGCTCGTCTCGAGCGGTTACGCGCCGCCCATGATGATGATCTGTTCGCGGTGCGTCGGCAAGTCCGGGACGCCGAACGCGACATCGAGGTATCGACCCGGCGTATCGACGAGATCGGCAGGGATATCCGACGGCTGGTTCCGACTGCGGGAGATGCCTTCACGATGACCGTCACGGGCGTTTCATACGATGAGCGAAAGGAAGCCGGCCGCGCGCTGATGAAGGAAATCCTTACCCTCGTCCAGCTTCAACAGGAGGGTGAGATCGTCATCGCCTCCATTGGTGGCTTCGATCTCGTCTATGATGGCGAGCGGTTCGGCAGGTCTGACGGCTATCGCTACACGACCCTGCTTCAGCGCACGGGCGCGGATTACGAGATCGATCTCGCTGTCACGGTGACGCCGCTCGGCGCGGTCTCCCGCCTTGAGCACGCGCTCGACGACTTCGACGGGGAGCGGGAACGCTATCGCCAGCGGCTGGAGGAGGCGCGCAGACGTCTTGCGTCATACCAAACCCGTGACGGTGGCGAATTCGCCTTTGCCGCGGAACTGGGCGAAAAGCGTCGCCAGCTCCGGGACGTTGAGGCGGAATTCGCAGCCGAGGCGCGCGAGGCAGGTACCTCTGCCAGGCAATCAGCTTGATCTTGGAAGCAGTGCCGCATGCGCATAGGTGCATTGCACAATAAATGTTTTCCATCTGATCAAAAAATGATCATAGTGCACACAGCTGATGCACATGGCGGTCTCCTCCCAGTGCCGCCGCAACAGCTGTTCCCCTCTGGAGGTTTTTGACCTTCACACTTCATGGGCCTCGGTTTTCCGACGGCCCATTTTTTTGTTCCCTCGCAACCAGATTTCGAGCTCTGTAGCAGAGCGCTTATCAGAAGAAGTTGGGAAAGGGAGAAGGGGAAAGGGAAGGAGAACCGATCGCAGATCGGTCCTCCCGCCGCCGCTGTCGCTCAACCGCCGCCTCCGCATCCCGGCCACTCGTCCTTCGCAGGGCTGTTAGCCCCGCTTGTCCTTCGCGGCAGGGCTGCTCGACCGCTGTTGCGCCGGTCGGGCCGCTTTGCGGTCCGGAAGATGTCTTCAGGAAAAAAATGAAGACAGGAAGGACCGGCAGAGGGCCAGGTCCGCATCCCCCGGAAAGGAACACTCCCATGCAACTCATGAAGGTCGATCCGCGTGCGCTGAAGGACAATCCCGACAATACCCGCCAGTCGAAGTCGACGCCCCAGGCCGACGCGCTGCTGCTTGCGACCATCAAGGCCGTCGGCATCATCCAGCCGCCCGTCATTTTCGCCGAAGCCGGCGGCAACGGCTATGTCATCGAAGCCGGTCACCGGCGCACCCGCATGGCGATCGCCGCCGGCATCGAGGAAATCGATGTTATCGTCGTCGAGGCGGCCAACGACAATGGCGCGATGCGTTCGATGATCGAAAACATCGCGCGCGAACCGCTCAATCCGGTCGACCAATGGCGCGGCATCGAGCGCCTCGTTGCTCTCGGCTGGACCGAGGAAGCGATCGCGATTGCGCTGGCGTTGCCGGTCAGACAGATCCGGAAGCTTCGACTGCTCGCCAATGTGCTGCCGGCGATGCTCGATCACATGGCCAGGGGCGACATGCCAAACGAGCAGCAGCTTCGCACGATTTCCGCGGCGTCGCTCGACGAGCAGAAGGAAGTCTGGAAGGCCCACAAGCCGAAGAAGGGTGACACGGCATCCTGGTGGGCGATCGCCACCGGCCTCACCAAGACCCGCATGTTCGCGCGCGATGCGAGCTTTGGCGACGATCTTCGCCAGGCCTATGGCATCGAATGGGCGGAAGACCTGTTCGGACCGGCTGACGAGGACAATCGCTTCACGACGAACGTCGAAGCGTTCCTCGGTGCGCAGCAGGAATGGATGAGCAGCAATCTCCCGAAGAAGGGTTCCATCGTCGAGCTCAACAATTGGGGCCAGCCGCAGTTGCCGCCGAAGGCGGAGCGTGTCTACGGCAAGCCCGGCAAGGGCGATTGCACCGCCATGTATCTCGATCGAGAGGGCAAGGTGCAGTCCGCCCACTTCCGGATGCCGGAGGCGAAGAAGGCGAACGGCAAGGCCGATCCGACCGCGCCCGGCGGTGAGGACGGAAACGAGGCCATCGATGTTGCAGCCAAGACCCGTCCCGACGTGACCCGAAACGGCCTCGACATTATCGGCGATTTCCGCACAGACGCTCTGCACGAGGCATTGGCACGAGCGCCGATCGAGGACGATATCCTGATGGCGCTGCTCGTCCTCGCATTCGCCGGGCAGAACGTCTCGGTCGACTCCGGCTCCGAAACCTCCAACCATCTCTACGGCTCCAGGCGTTTCGCCCGGCACGCTGTCCGGCTGATCGGTGAAAGCGGTAAACTGGAGTTCGCCACGGACACGCTTCGTGTCGTGGCGAGGTTGACCCTGATCGACGCACTGTCGGCGCGGACCAACCGCACGGACAGTGGTATTGTCGCCCGGATCGCCGGGGATGCCATCGGCGCCGACACCTATCTTCCGAACATGGGCACGGAGCAATTCCTCGCGTGCCTATCGCGTCCGGCACTGGAAGCGTCCTGCGGCGGTAGGAGTGTCGCTCCCCGCCCGCGCGTCAGGGACACCCGGGCTGCCCTTGTCGAGCACTTCAAGGAAGAGCGTTTCGTGCATCCGTCCGGCCTCTTCGCACCCGATGACGTGAAGCTGGGCGAGTGGCTGGCCAAGAACATGGAGCAAGGGGGCGAGGACGACGATGCACCCGCCGACGGGCCGATGGGCAGCATCGAGGACGGCGGCAACGCAGCCGACACCGGGCTCGAAGAACTGGATGAAGCCGACGCTGACACCAGCACTGAGGATCCCGATACCGCTTACGGAATTGCGGCCGAGTAACCCTCTCCCACAACGTCATACTGATCGATACCGCCGCCGGCCATCACCGGCGGCTGCTTTGTTTCCACACCTCAAAATAGGAGAACGAAGATGTCTGCGTCTTTGATTTATGACCTCGCCCCGATCGGCTCGATTGTCGTCTGGTCCGACGGCACGCCCCGCCCGCCCGAGCGCCACAGGAAGAAGCTCGCCGCCTGGGAAAACCGCAACAGCAAGGGCAGGCTGATCCGCAAACAGGGCAAGCGCGGCATCGGCAATGCCAACCTGTCGCCGGATTTCACGCTGCATGAGGGCGATTTCGGCGGCAATGGCGTCATCACGATCCGTATCCACAGGACGTTCTCGCTCGACAGCAGCCTGACATTCAAGGTGATCGAGCGCCCGCAGCTCGGCCACGTCAGGGTCTTCGACCGCGCCGGCGACAACGCCGAACTCGTCCACCTCGCCGCTAATCGCCAAGCCGCGGAGGAATGGTTGGCCCGGCATGGCTATCCCGATGTCGTGCTGGAAGAGGTCACTGCCGATGAAGTGGCGGCCGATCACGTCGAGGGGAGGGTCGCGGCATGAACACGCCTGCTCTCCAAGCCAAAGCAGCTTCCGCCCGTGATTTGCCAGGGCCGGAGTTCAGCCGCAGCGCCGATGACCTGCCTGTCGCCCGTGTCGGCGATCTCGTTTTCGCCATGGTGTCGGGACGCGATGGCCAGCATTTTCTCGTGAGCGCCTGGCGTGTGGCACGGCCGCTTTCCGAACTCAAACGCGACGACTTCTATTCGCATCATGGCGCCGTTGCGGATGAGGCGGAATTTCAAGCACGGATGTTCGAACAGGCCGAACACAGCCGCGAGCTCCGGGCGCTCGCCCGGCCAACGGTTCGGATGAACTGCTCCACCCCGTGGGGACCTTCGCAGGGCGCCACCGTCTACGCGGAGGGTATCGTCTCTCACACCACGGCCGGGCATGGCGGGTTCAAGTTGTGCAACGAGTGCAACGTCAAGATTCATCCGATGCTTCGTTGCGCAGGCGGCTGGTACGAAGAAGATACCGCGTGGGCCGCGATTGCCCTCGCCTATCCGAATCTCTTTACCGGATACGAGCGCAAGTGCGCCGATCGGACGATCCGGGATTAGTGGCCCGATGCCTGGGAAGCGATCTTCGGTCGCCCCCTTGCGCCCGGTGAATCCCATGAGAAGGATCGCCGCGCCTTCGAGCGGGAGCATGCCGGCGACTGGATCGTCATCTCCGCGCTACGCTCGGAGCAGCATGCCGGGATAACCGAAGTCATCGCCACGATCGGCGGGCTGCGGGCAACCGATGAAGAACGCCGCTATCTCGTGCCAAGAGACGAGTACGAGGTTGGCCGATTTGGCTTCGTCATCGATCCGGCGCGCCACGCTGCCTATGACGGACCGTCGTCTTTCATCAATTGGCAGGCGCGGGTGACCAGTCCATGAAACCGGTCAGTCCCTGCGTTCTTCTGTTCCGCATGGAGGCGGCGCGGCGAGAGACCCACCACCATCTCGATCGCATTCACCGGCAGATCACGGGCCGGGCCGAACGCAGAGCGGCCACCGAGAAGGCGAAAGCCCGCTCGCACCGCCGGGGCGGGTCGCGGTGGACGCGCTCCGACGAACAGCTGTTGCAGGATCACGTCGAGCGGCTCAGCTTCGAACGGCGAACGGAAATCGCTGCCCTAGCTCGCAAACTCCAACATCAGGAGCGGGCGATCACTACCATGCGTCTGATGCTCGGCGATGATGCGGGTAATGCGGCGGCGTGAGTCTGACCGTATGGGGGCTTTCGTGGCGGCTGATCCGCGCTGGAGGAAGGGATGCGGGCTGTCGGTCGCGAGGCGCTCTCTCCTCCGGGGTTTCGGAGCCTTAGCCCGCCCCGCCGGTCTGCCCTTCGTTTTCGCTGCGGTCTGAACCGGCGGCCGGTCGTTTCAAGGTCGCTGGCGGCGCCGCGGAGCGGCCGGTGCAGCCTCCCTCGCAAAACGGCTCCGCGTCCTTCGCAGGGCTTTACCCCGCTTGTCCGCAAACCCGTTTCGCTCGTCCGGCCGTCCCGGACCTGTGAAAGCGCCCGTCCTCAGCCGGTTCCTGTCGATCGCATCGAAGGGCAGACCGGCAGGGGCCGGAGCCGCTTCGGTGGAAACCACGAAAGGAAGATCCCATGGCCAAGCCCGCAACCAATCGACCCTCCCCCCGCGTCGTGCCGCTCCGCAAGGGCGCGACCCTCGAGATGGTCAGGCTCACATGCCCGGACACCGTCCAGGCAATGCTGATTGCCGAGAGTTTTGGAACGGCGGTGGTCGACAGTGACGGCGTCCGTGAGCTCCATGAGCGCCTGATCATTGAGACCGCCGACAGCCTCTCGGACGGCCTCGGCGAGAAGGCGATGCAGATCCATCTCCAGCGCATCGTCGGGGCCTATGTCGGCTCGGCGCACGGAGCCGGCCAGTTCTACAGCCGCGCCGTCACCGAGGCCCGAGACGCCACCGCCAAATCGGCAAACGATGCCCGCGACGAGGATCTCGATGGCCCGGTCGGTTACGACAGCGCCGCCCAGCGCAAACGCGAATTCGCCGCCGACATGGGCATACAGTCCCACGCGTTGCGGATGGCCGCCGAGGGCGCAGTCGCTGCTTACAGCCACGTCATCGGCGAAGCCTGGAAGCCTTTCGACCGCCCGGTCGAAAACCCGGGCCAGTCGCTCGACCGCAAGGCGGCGGAGGCGCAGATGGCGGCACTCGGTTGAGCCGTTTTTCGCGCGGAGCTTCGGCTCCGCCCTTTCTTCCCTCTCCCTGATCATTAGGCCGGTTCCTTTGGGACCGGCCTTTTTCCAGGTCATCAGAAGGAAGAGAAACATGGACCCCGCTCGCCACGCGACCCCGTCCCGGTCGGCGGTCCTGCAGGAGCCGGTTGTCCGCCGCAACGGCTTCGCCGTCCTTCTCTCCGTTCCGGCAGTTCCGGTGCGGCATGCCACCCGATCGCTCCTGCCTTCGGACCTCCGCGACGGGGCCGCGGTGGGCGCGGCCCCCAAAACGGAGGATAATGACATGAGCAGGAAAGCCGAGGGCGAACGCGCCGACATCTATGCACGGATCACGGCCCGGATCGTTGCCGATCTGGAAAAAGGTGTAAAACCCTGGATGAAACCCTGGCACGCGGCCAACACCAATGGCCGGATTACCCGGCCGCTACGCTACAACGGTCAGCCCTATTCGGGCATGAACATTCTGTTGTTATGGTCGGAGGGAATGGCGCGCGGCTTCACCTCACCCATGTGGATGACGTTCAAGCAGGCGCTCGAACTGGGAGCGGCGGTGCGCAAGGGCGAGACCGGTTCGACGGTCGTCTTCGCCAGCCGCTTCACCAAGTCCGAGGCGGACGGCAATGGTGGAGAAGTCGACCGGGAAATCCCGTTTCTGAAAGCATATACAGTGTTCAACATCGAACAGATCGACGGGCTGCCGGAGCCGTACCATCACAAACCCGGTCCGGTGCTCGATCCTGACGAGCGCATGGAGCACGCCGATCGC
The DNA here is from genome assembly GCF_032464655.1 of Rhizobium sp. 25PS6. NCBI lineage: Bacteria > Pseudomonadati > Pseudomonadota > Alphaproteobacteria > Hyphomicrobiales > Rhizobiaceae > Rhizobium > Rhizobium sp. 25PS6. The sequence continues at coordinate 2,775 of NZ_JAWDIV010000040.1, read as the reverse complement.
TTTTTCCGCAACACCGGCGCAGTCATCCGCCATGGTGGGGTGCAGGCCTATTATTCGCCAGTCACGGACCACATCCAGATGCCGCCGTTCGAGACGTTCCGCGACGCCGCGTCTTACGTGGCAACCCTGAGTCACGAAAGTTGCCATTGGACGGCGCGCGCCGATCGCGTTGGGCGCGATCTCAGCCGATATGCCAAAGACAAGAGCGAGCGGGCTCGCGAGGAACTGATCGCCGAACTTGGAAGCTGCTTCCTTTGCGCTGATCTCGGGATCGCACCGGAGCTGGAGCCACGGCCGGACCATGCGTCTTACCTCGGCTCGTGGCTGAAGGTTCTATCCGACGACAGGCGGGCCATCTTCCAAGCCGCGGCACATGCCCAGCGTTCTGTCAACTTTCTGCACGGACTCCAGTCCATCCAGGCCGACAACAGAGCGGCTGCGTAGGAGACGTCAAGGTCGGTCGTTGTCACCCGCAACGGCCGACAGGTTTCTAGGCTCTTTCTCCGCCGGCGTGTGCTGATCGGACGTGAGGTCCAGTTTCACCCAGATCGATGGTCTTGGATCGGTGGCTTTCAGTTTTCGGGACTGCTTGATTTCGACGATAAACGGCTTTGTCTGCTGACGCATAGATCCTCCAGGCGACGAATCGCAAGCGCACGATACCGCGTTAATGGCAGGAGGCAACTGCCCGGCCGGCCGAGTTTGTCGCATCCGAATTCGACGCTATGACTTGGAGACAGGGTAACGGTTTAGCGGCTGCGGTGTCTCGGCACGGTAACGCCATGACGAGGGCCGCCATTGCCTTGTTCCTCCCATCGCTGTGATAGCCACGTCCCGCGCGGGCTCGATGAGGCATGTCTGATCGAAGACCGGCTTAGCCTCGATCGTTCTCCCGCAACGGCCGTCCGCAACTTTCTTCCCCTGCGAACTGCGTTCGCATTCCTCGCGGGGCAACAAAGCCGCTCCCCGCCGCCCTCCACGTCGTTTCGGCCCCTTCGGGGTGCGGTCCGATCGTCCCCGATCCTTGCGACAGCCATCGAGGCCGCGAAGGGCGCGGCCCGAAACAACCGAAAGAAAGGAACAGACAATGGCTACCATCGGCACCTTCACCTCCACCGAAAGCGGCTTCACCGGCTCGATCCGCACCCTCGCACTCAACGTCAAGGCCCGCATCGCCCGCATCGAAAACCCCTCCGACAAGGGTCCGCACTTCCGTATCTACGCCGGCAATGTCGAGCTGGGTGCGGCCTGGCAGAAGCGCTCCAGCGAGACCGACCGCGACTACCTCTCGGTCAAGCTGGACGACCCGAGCTTCCCGGCGCCGATCTACGCAACGCTCACCGAGGTCGAAGGCGAGGACGGCTACCAGCTGATCTGGTCCCGCCCCAACCGGGATTGAGATCCCACCAAGGCCCCGCCGCCTAAGGCGGGGCCAACGGGCCGCTTTGAGAAAGCAGGCAACGGGCGTCGAGCCCGTTTCCAGCTTTTTGGGTGCCATACGGGGAAGTGGGGTCTGCTCATATCAAGCCAATCGTGCCGTGGAGCCGGGCCAGCCTCAAGGACGAGCGGTCCCCCCAAAATGCTTGGCGCATTTCGGCTCCCCCACTCGCCGCCGCTGGCGGTCGCATGCGCGATCCTTGACCCTGACCCACCGCCACGACGGTGGGCGTCATCTTTCTCAAACATCAAGGAGATGACGATGATCGAACAACAAATCCAAGAACTGCGCGCTGAGCTGAACGCCTGCGTTGAGCCCGCCGAGCGCCGCCAGATCGAAGCCGAACTCGAAATCGCCCAGGCCGAGCTGACCATGATACTTGCCGAACAGGACGGTTCCATCAATGCCGAGCCGCCCTTCTGAGGGCGCATAATCACCAACACTGCCAGTCCGCCGGCATCCACAGCACGGAGATGAGCGATCCACTGCCGCTCTCCTTTCGATCTCTGTCATCGACATCGGGGATGTTGCATCCCGTCCGTCGCGCCGCAAGCTGCCGGCGCCAGAATTTTCCCCACCGCGTTGCGGCTCCTCGCAGGCCAAAATTCAGGCGCCGGTCGAGATCGAGGCGTCGTTCGAGACCGACTGGAACCGGCGAGAATAACGCGCCAACAGGGGCCGCTTCGGCGGCCCCTGTTTCGCTATTTGAGAGATCGGAGACGATTGGGGTCAGCTCTGCAAATATCGCAGAGTTGTTCTGGGCCGATAGCCGCGAGTACGTTTTTGCTTCAACAGTTCAAGGAATAAGTGAACCGCTTCCTCTTCCCGTTCGAACACATGCCGTTTCTCCTGGCCACGCTTGCCGATCCGTCCCCATCGCCGGATCAGGCAAGCCTCTCCGAACATCGTCTGCTCGATCTCCATGGCATAATACCGCGCCATGTTCTTGGCTGGGTCCGATCGTTCGACATAGAGCTGGTAGGGTTGCGAAATCATGCCGGCATGATCGCCACACGTCGCCGCCACGTCCAACGACATATGTGAATCTTACAAGTGCGACCGATTCATTTTCGTGAAGAATGGCGTGTCGGGCGAGGCGCCGACGGCGCACGGCTCTAGTCGCGCTGCGACCCGAGCCCGCACGCGGTCTGCGCCCTGGCGGGTTACGATCCTCTCGCGGCAAGACGCATTCCTGTGCCTGCTATCTTAATGGGATATGGCCGGAACGTCCCATGGCCAGCGGTGCTGGCAAGCGGTCGCGTCCTTTCAGGACGCGGTTTAATCTCTCTCTGACATCCCATTTTGCACCCGTCGTTCCGGCGTCAAGGACATCGCGG
>NZ_JAWDIV010000039.1:0-26452 GCF_032464655.1 Rhizobium sp. 25PS6 | reverse complement strand
GCCGCGATGTCCTTGACGCCGGAACGGCGGGTGCAAAATGGGGTGTCAGAGAGAGATAGAACCGCGTCCTGAAGGGACGCGACCACGTGCCATCTCCGATGGCCATGAGACCTTCCGGCTGTCTCCGGACAACGATTTTTGACACATGCATGCTTCTTGCCGCGAGAGGATCGTAACCCGACTGGGCGGAGACCGCGTGCGGGCTCCGGTCGCAGCGCGACTAGAGCCGTGCGCCGTCGGCGCCTCGCCCGAGCGCCATTCTTCACGAAAATGAATCGGTCGCACTTGTAGGATTCACATATGTCGTTGGACGTGGCGGCGGCGTGTGACGATCATGCCGGCATGATTTCGCAACCCTACCAGCTCTATGTCGAACGAACGGACCCAGACAAAAACATGGCCCGGTACTATGCCATGGAGATTGAGCAAACTATCTTCGGAGAGGCTTGCCTGATCCGGCGATGGGGAAGGATAGGCACGCGCGGGCAGGAGAAACATCATGTTTTCGAACGGGAAGAAGAAGCGGTTCACTTGTTCCTTGAGCTGTTGAAGCAAAAACGTGCTCGCGGCTATCGGCCCAGAACAACTCTGCGATATTTGCAGAGCTGACCCCAATCGTCTCCGATCTCTCAAATGGCGAAACAGTGCCGCCGAAGCGCCGCGTGTTGGCGCGTTATTCTCGCCGGTTCCAGTCGGTCTCGAACGACGCCTCGATCTCGACGAAGAACGGGATCTTGATTGTGAGCTTGAGACTGAGTTTCCACTTGCGGAAGAAGTGACAGATCACCTTGCCGAGGACGCGGAGCCGACGGCCGGTGGCGGTGAGGAACTGGGCGAGCTGTTGCACGGTGGTTCTCCTTTCGAAATGCGTATATCGCGGGGATCGGCCGCAGATCGTAGAGAGGGAGACGCACCTGAAAGGCCGAAACGAGAGTGGAGGACCGTACCGGCGCCTGAATTTTGGCGCGCGAGGAGCCGCAACACGGCGGGGAAAATTCTGGCGCCGGCCGGTTGCGGCGCGACGGACGGAATGCAGCATCCCCAATGTCGGTAACAGGAGATCGAAAGGAGTTGCAGCAGTTCGCTCTGTTCGGACCTGCGAAGACAGCGTCCAGAGTGCTGGTGATATGCCGCCCTCAAGAGGGCGGCTCTCCGGAAAGAAGAGCATCAAGCTCTGCGTTGGCAAAGGCAAGCTCCTGCCTCGCGCCGGCCAGAGCCGCCTCGATCTGAAGGCGCTCGTCCCAGTCCGCGCAATTCGCCAACTCGGCCCGCAGTTCCTCGATGTGCTGTTCCAGGGAAAACGTCATCGTCTCATCTCCTTGAGTTCGTGAAAGACGATGCCCGGCACCGGGGAGGTGACGACGGGGTCAAGGATCGCGACAGCGACCGGCGGAGCCGGGGAGTGGGGGAGCCGATTTGCGCAGGCTGCCCTTGGGCAGCTGGAGTAAATTGGGGGAACTGCTCATCCTTGGGGCCGTCGTCGCCGACCGGTATCCTCGATAGGATCTGAGCCGCTCACCCCCCTCTCGTATGGCACCAAAAAAGCCGGACCGGGCTCGATGCCCGATCCGGCTTTGATATTTCGGCTGATCAGCAGGCCCCGCCTGGTAGCGGGGCCGTTGAGCGCCTCAGTCCTTGCGGCGGGACCAGATAAGCTGGAGCTCCTTCTCGCCTTCGACCTCGACGAGGCTGGCGTAGATCGGAGATGGGAAGCTCGGATCGTCCAGTTTGACCGAGAGGTAGTCGCGGCCCTTCTGCTCCGAGACCCGCTGCCAGGCGGCGCCGAGCTCGACATTGCCTGCGTAGATGCGGAAGTGCGGACCGTCGTCGGAGGGATTTTCGATCCGGGAGATGCGAGCCTTGACGTTGAGTGCGAGAGTGCGGATCGAGCCGGTGAAGCCGTTTTCGGTGGAGGTGAAGGTGCCGATGGTAGCCATGTCCAAGTTCCTTTCGGTTGTTTCGAGCCCGCGCCCTTCGCGGCCTCGATGGCTGTCGCAAGGATCGGGGACGATCGGACCGCACCCCGCAGGGGCCGAAACGACGTGAAGGGCGGCGGGGAGCGGCTTTGTTGCTCCGCGAGGAATGCGAACGCAGTTCGCAGGGGAAGAAAGTTGCGGACGGCCGTTGCGGGAGAACGATCGAGGCTAAGCCGGTCTTCGATCAGACATGCCTCATCGAGCCCGCGCAGGACGTGGCTATCACAGCGATGGGAGGAACAAGGCAATGGCGGTCCTCGTCATAGCGTTACCGTGCCGAGACACCGCAGCCGCTAAACCGTTACCCTATCTCCAAGTCATAGCGTCGAATTCGGAGGCGACAAACTCGGCCGGCCGGGCAGTTGCCTCCTGCCATTAACGCGGTATCGTGCGCTTGCGATTCGTCGCCTGGAGGATCTATGCGTCAGCAGACAAAGCCGTTTATAGTCGAAATCAAGCAGTCCCGAAAGCTGAAAGACACCGATCGGAAACCATCGATCTGGGGAAAACTGGACCTCACGTCCGATCAGCACACGCTGGCGGAGAGAGAGCCGAAGGAGTTGTCGGCCGTTGCGGGTGACAACGACCGACCTTGACATCTCCTAGGCAGCCGCTCTGTTGTCGGCCTGAATGGGCTGGAGTCCGTGCAGAAAGTTGACAGAACGCTGGGCATGCGCCGCGGCTTGGAAGATAGCCCGCCTGTCGTCGGATAGAACCTTCAGCCACGAGCCGAGGTAAGACGCATGGTCCGGCCGTGGCTCCAGCTCCGGTGCGATCCCGAGATCAGCGCACAGGAAGCAGCTTCCAAGTTCGGCGATTAGCTCTTCGCGGGCGCGCTCGCTCTTGTCTTTGGCATATCGGCTGAGATCGCGCCCGACGCGATCGGGGCGCGCCGTCCAATGGCAACTTTCGTGACTCAGCGTTGCCACATAAGACGCGGCGTCGCGAAACGCTTCAAACGGCGGCATCTGAATGTGGTCCGTGATCGGCGAATAGTAGGCTTGCGGGCCGCCATGCCGAATGACCGCGCCGGTGTTGCGGAAAAAGCGATCGGCGTGCTCTATGCGCTGGACCGGATCGAGCACCGGGGTCGGCCGGTGATGATAGTGTTCGGGCAGGCCGTCGATCTGCTCGATGTTGAACACTGCGTACGCTTTCAGAAACGGGATTTCCCGGTCGACTTCTCCACCATTGCCGTCCGCCTCGGACTTGGTGAAGCGGCTGGCGAAGACGACCGTCGCACCGGTTTCGCCCTTGCGTACCGCCGCTCCCAGTTCGAACGCCTGCCTGAACGTCATCCACATGGGTGAGGTGAAGCCGCGCGCCATTGCCTCCGACCATAACAAGAGAATGTTCATGCCCGAATAGGGCTGACCGTTGTAGCGTAGCGGCCGGGTAATCCGGCCACTGGTGTTGGCCGCGTGCCATGGCTTCATCCAGGGTTTTACGCCCTTCCCGAGATCTGCGACGATCCTATCCGTGATCCGCGCATAGATGTCGGCGCGTTCGCCTTCGGCTTTCCTGCTCATGTCATTATCCTTCGTTTTGGAGGCCGCGCCCATCGCGGCCCCGTCGCGGAGGTCCGAAGGCAGGAGCGATCGGGTGGCCTGCCGCACCGGAACGGCCGGAACGGAGAGAAGGACGGCGAAGCCGTTGCCGCAGGCCGCCGGCTCCTGCAGGACCCCCGACCGGGACGGGGCCGGCATGGCGGATAGGGTCCTCGTTTTTCCCTTGTCTTCCTTAGCCGACATAGGAAAAGGCCGGTCTCAAAGAAACCGGCCCGAGGATTGGGAGAGGGGAAGGGCGGAGCAGAAGCTCCGCCGGAAACGGCTCAACCGAGTGCCGCCATCTGCGCCTCCGCCGCCTTGCGGTCGAGCGACTGGCCCGGGTTTTCGACCGGGCGGTCGAAAGGCTTCCAGGCTTCGCCGATGACGTGGCGATAGGCGGCGACTGCGCCCTCGGCGGCCATCCGCAACGCGTGGGACTGTATGCCCATGTCGGCGGCGAATTCGCGTTTGCGCTGGGCGGCGCTGTCGTAACCGACCGGGCCATCGAGGTCCTCGTCGCGGGCATCGTTTGCCGATTTGGCGGTGGCGTCTCGCGCCTCGGAGACTGCCCGACTGTAGAACTGGCCGGCTCCGTGCGCCGAGCCGACATAGGCCCCGACGATGCGCTGGAGATGGATCTGCATCGCCTTCTCACCGAGACCGTCCGAGAGACTGTCGGCGGTTTCAATGATCAAGCGCTCGTGGAGTTCACGGACGCCGTCGCTATCGACCACCGCGGTCCCGAAACTCTCGGCGATCAGCATTGCCTGGGCGGTGTCCGGGCAAGTGAGCCTGACCATTTCGAGGGTGGCGCCCTTGCGGAGCGGCACGACGCGGGCGGCAGGTCGATTGGTTGCGGGCTTGGCCATGGGGTCTTCCTTTCGTGGTTTCCACCGAAGCGGCTCCGGCCCCTGCCGGTCTGCCCTTCGATGCGGTCGACAGGAACCGGCTGAGGGCGGGCGCTTTCAAAGGTCCGGGACGGCCGGACGAGCGAAACGGGTTTGCGGACAAGCGGGGTAAAGCCCTGCGAAGGACGCGGAGCCGTTTTGCGAGGGAGGCTGCACCGGCCGCTCCGCGGCGCCGCCAGCGACCTTGAAACGACCGGCCGCCGGTTCAGACCGCAGCGAAAACGAAGGGCAGACCGGCGGGGGCGGGCTATGGCTCCGAAACCCCGGAGGAGAGAGCGCCCGCAACCGACAGCCCGCATCCCTTCCTCCAGCGCGGATCAGCCGCCACGAAAGCCCCCATACGGTCGGACTCACGCCGCCGCATTACCCGCATCATCGCCGAGCATCATACGCATAGTGATCGCCCGCTCCTGATGTTGGAGTTTGCGAGCTAGGGCAGCGATTTCCGTTCGCCGTTCGAAGCTGAGCCGGTCGACGTGATCCTGAAACAGCTGTTCGTCGGAGCGCGTCCACCGCGACCCGCCCCGGCGGTGCGAGCGGGCTTTCGCCTTCTCGGTGACCGCTCTGCGTTCGGCCCGGCCCGTGATCTGCCGGTGAATGCGATCGAGATGGTGGCGCGTCTCTCGCCGCGCCGCCTCCATGCTGGACAGAAGAACGCGAGAACTGACCGGATTCATGGACTGGTTACCCGCGGCTGCCAACTGATGAACGACGACGGTCGGTCATAGCCAGCATGTCGCGCGGTATCGATGACGAAGCCAAATCGGCCGACCTCGTACTCGTCGCTTGGCACAAAGAAGCGGCGCTCTTCCGCATGGACGGCACGCACGCCACCAATCGTGGCGATAACTTCGGTCATGCCGGGTTGGTGATCTGAGCGTAGCGCGGAGATGACGATCCAGTCGCCGGCATGCTCGCGCTCAAAGGCGCGGCGATCCTTCTCGTGGGATTCACCGGGCGCAAGCAGATGGCCGAAAATCGATTCCCAGGCATCGGGCAAGAAATCCCGGATCGTCCGATCGGCGGACTTGCGCTCGTATCCCGTAAAGTGTTCCGGATAGGCGAGGGCAACCGCGGCCCACGCGGCATCTTCTTCGTACCAACCACCGGCGCAACGAAGCATCACATGGATTTTGCCGTTGCGCTCGTTGGACAACTTGAACCCGCCATGCCCGGCCGTGGTGTGAGATACGATACCCTCCGCGTAGACGGTGGCGCCCTGCGACGGTCCCCATGGGGTGGAGCAGCTCATCCGGACAGTCTGCCGGGCGAGCGCCCAGAGGTCTCGGACGTGCTCGGCCTGTTCGAACATCCGTGCCCGAAATTCCGCCTCATCCGCAACGGCGCCATGATGCGAGTAGAAGTCGTCGCGCTTGAGCTCGGAAGACGGCCGTGACACGCGCCAGGCGCTCGCGAGAAAATGCTGGCCGTCACGTCCCGGCACCATGGCGAAAACGAGATCGCCGACACGGGCAACCGGCAGGTCATCGGCGCTGCGGCCAAACTCCACCCCTGAAGCTTCAGGGGTGGAAGCTGCTTTGGCTTGGAGAGCAGGCGTGTTCATGCCGCGACCCTCCCTTCGACATGGGCGGCCGCCACTTCATCGGCAGTGACCTCTTCCAGCACGGCATTGGGATAGCCATGCTGGGTCAACCATTCCTCAGCCGCTTGGCGATTGGCGGCGAGGTGGACGAGCTCGGCGTTGTCGCCGGCGCGGTCGAAGACCCTGATGTGGCCGAGCTGCGGGCGCTCGATCACCTTGAATGTCAGGTTGCTGTCGAGCGAGAACGTCCTGTGGATACGGATCGTGATGACGCCATTGGCGCCGAAATCGCCCTCATGCAGCGTAAAATCCGGCGACAGGCAGGCATTGCCGATGCCGCGCTTGCCCTGTTTGCGGATCAGCCTGCCCTTGCTGTTGCGGTTTTCCCAGGCGGCGAGCTTCTTCCTGTGGCGCTCGGGCGGGCGGGGCGTGCCGTCGGACCAGACGACAATCGAGCCGATGGGGGCGAGGTCATAAATCAAAGACGCGGACATGCGTATTCTCCTATTTTGAGGTGAGGAAACAATACCGCCGCCGGTGATGGCCGGCGGCGGTATCGATCAGTATGACGTTGTGGGAGAGGGCTACTCGGCCGCAATTCCGTAAGCGGTATCGGGATTGTTGGCGCTGGTATCAGCGTCGGCTTCATCCAGCTCTCCGAGCCCGGTGTCGGCTGCGTTGCCGCCGTCCTCGGCATGCGGAACATACGGTTTGTCGACTGCGCCGTCTTCGATCGACGGATCAGACTCACCGTCGGCGCCGTCCTCGATGCCGCCCATCGGCCCGTCGGCGGGTGCATCGTCGTCCTCGCCCCGTTGCTCCATGTTCTTGGCCAGCCACTCGGCCAGCTTTGCGTCGTCGGGTGCGAAGAGGCCAGACGGATGCACGAAACGCTCTCCCTTGAAGTGCTCGACAAGGGCAGCCCGGGTGTCCCTGACGCGCGGGCGGGGGGCGACACCGGTGCCGCCGCATGACGCTTCCAGCGCCGGGCGGGAGAGGCACGCGAGGAACTCCTCCGTGCCCATGTTCGGAAGATAGTTGTCGGCGCCTATGGCATCGCCGGCGATCCGGGCGACAATGCCGCTGTCCGTGCGGTTGGTCCGCGCCGACAGTGCGTCGATCAGGGTCAACCTGGCCACGACACGAAGCGTATCCGTGTCGAATTCCAGCTCGCCGCTTTCACCGATCAGCGGGACGGCGTGCCGGGCGAAACGCCTGGAGCCGTAGAGATGGTTAGAGGTTTCGGAGCCGGAATCGACCGAGACGTTCTGCCCGGCGAATGCGAGGACGAGCAGCGCCATGAGGGTATCGTCCTCGATCGGCGCTCGTGCCAGTGCCTCGTGCAGAGCGTCTGTGCGGAAATCGCCGATCATGTCGAGGCCGTTTCTGGTCACGTCCGGCCGGGTCTTGGCTGCAACGTCGATACCCTCGTTTCCGTCCTCGCCGCCGAGCGCGGTCGGATCGGCGCTGCCCTTGACTTGTCTGACCTCCGGCATCCGGAAGTGAGCAGTCTGCACCTTGCCGTCACGATCGAGATACATGGCGGTGCAATCGCCCTTGCCGGGCTTGCCGTAGACGCGCTCCGCCTTCGGCGGCAATTGCGGTTGGCCCCAATTGTTGAGTTCGACGATGGAACCCTTCTTCGGGAGATTGCTGCTCATCCACTCCTGCTGCGCACCGAGGAAGGCTTCGACGTTGGTCGTGTAGCGGTTATCCTCGTCGGCCGGTCCGAACAGGTCTTCCGCCCACTCGATGCCGTAGGCCTGGCGGAGATCGTCGCCGAAACTCGCATCGCGCGCGAACATGCGGGTCTTGGTGAGGCCGTTGGCGATCGCCCACCAGGATGCCGTATCACCCTTCTTCGGTTTGTGTGCCTTCCAGACTTCCTTCTGCTCGTCGAGTGACGCCGCGGAAATCGTGCGAAGCTGCTGCTCGTTCGGCATGTCGCCCTTGGCCATGTGGTCGAGCATCGCCGGCAGCACATTGGCGAGCAGGCGAAGCTTGCGGATCTGTCGGACCGGCAGGGCCAGCGCGATCGCAATCGCCTCCTCGGTCCAGCCGAGAGCGACGAGGCGCTCGATGCCACGCCATTGGTCGACCGGATTGAGCGGCTCGCGCGCGATGTTTTCGATCATCGAACGCATCGCGCCATTGTCGTTGGCCGCCTCGACGACGATAACATCGATTTCCTCGATGCCGGCGGCGATGGCCATGCGGGTGCGCCGGTGACCGGCTTCGATGACATAGCCGTTGCCGCCGGCTTCTGCAAAAATGACAGGCGGCTGGATGACGCCGACAGCCTTGATGGTCGCAAGCAGCAGCGCGTCGGCCTGGGGCGTCGACTTCGACTGGCGCGTATTGTCGGGATTGTCCTTCAGCGCACGCGGATCGACCTTCATGAGTTGCATGGGAGTGTTCCTTTCCGGGGATGCGGACGCGGCCTTCTGCCGGTCCTTCCTGTCTTCATTTTTTCCTGAAGACATCTCCCGGACCGCAAAGCGGCCCGACCGGCGCAACTGCGGGCGAGCGGCCCTGCCGCGAAGGACAAGCGGGGCTAACAGCCTTGCCAAGGACGAGTGGCCGGGATGCGCAGGCCGCGGTTGAGCGCCAGCGGCGACGGGAGGACCGATCTGCGACCGGTTATCTTTCCCTTTCTCCCCTTCCCAACTTCTTCCGATAAGCGCTCTGCTACAGAGCGCGGAATCCGGGTTGAGCGAGAACAAAAAAATGGGCCGTCGGAAGAACCGAGGCCCATGAAGTGTGAAGGTTATTTAACCTCCAGAGGGGAACAGCTGTTGCGGCGGCACTGGGAGGAGACCGCCATGTGCATCAGCTGTGTGCACTATGATGATATTTTGATCAGATGGAAAACATTTATTGTGCAATGCACCTATGCACATGCTGCACTGCTTCCAAAATCAGGCTGCCTCCCTGGCAAGGGGCCCCTGCCTCGCGCGCCTCGGCCGCGAGCTCCGCCTCAACCTCCCGGAGCTGGCGACGCTTTTCGGCCAGTTCACCGACGAAGGCAAATTCGCCACCTTGACGGGACTGATAGGAAGCAAGGCGCCGGCGCGCCTCATCCAGCCGCTGGCGATAGCGTTCGCGCTCGCCTTCGAAATCATCGAGCGCGTGCTCGAGGCGGGAGACGGCGCCGAGTGGGGTCACCGTGACGGCGAGATCGATCTCGTAGTCTGCGCCCGTGCGCTGAAGCATGGTGGTGTAGCGATAGCCGTCAGACTTGCCGAACCGCTCGCCATCGTAGACGAGATCGAAGCCACCAATGGAGGCGATGACGATCTCACCCTCCTGTTGAAGCTGGACGAGGGTAAGGATTTCCTTCATCAGCGCGCGGCCGGCTTCCTTTCGCTCGTCGTATGAAACGCCCGTGACGGTCATCGTGAAGGCATCTCCCGCAGTCGGAACCAGCCGTTGGATATCCTTGCCGATGTCGCCGATGCGCCGGATCGACACCTCGATGTCGCGTTCGGCGTCCCGGACCTGCCGGCGCACTGCGAACAGGTCGTCTTCATGGGCGGCGCGTAGCCGCTCGAGACGAGCGATATCGGCTTCGAGACCAGCCTTCTGCATCAGGCGCTCGTCGCCCGAGGCAATCGCCTTGGCCATGGCGAAAGGGTTGGCCTGGCCTTCGCCGAGATCGTCCAGCCTGCGGATCGATGTATCGCCGGAAAGAGCCGCAGCGATGAAGCGGGCCTTGCGCTCGTTGTTCTGCCACATGGAGGCATCAAGTGACCCTTGCGTGGCGTAGGCGAAGATGTCGACGACATCGTGCTGATTGCCCTGCCGGACGATGCGGCCCTCGCGCTGCTCGATCTGCGATGGGAGCCATGGCACGTCGAGGTGATGCAGCGACTTCAATCTGAGCTGGGCGTTGACGCCGGTGCCCATTATTTCCGAGGAGCCGATCAGGAAGCGAACCTTGCCCGAACGGACGTCACCGAACAGTCGCTGCTTTGCCTCGGTCTTCTTGAAGTCCTGTATATAGGCGATTTGCGAAGCGGGCACGCCCATGCGGATCAATTCGTCACGAATCCAGCGATAGGCGCTGAAGCCGCGCGTCTTCTCGACATTGATGGTGCCGAGATCAGAGAAGATCATCTGCGCGGCGCCCTGCAGTTCATAGGGCTTGCCGTCCGGACGACGATAGGTGTTCTCGCTCGTTTCCTTCCAGATGCGAAAGGCGTTCTCGATGAGGAGATTGAGCTTGTTGTCTGGCTCATTATCGTTTGCCGGAATGACCAGGCGCAGATCGATCGCCGCGTGGCGGCCGTCGGTGATGACGGACAGTAGGATATCGTCACCGGGCTGGGCTGGCCCCTCCCGCATCTCGATTGCCTTGATGCGGCTGTCGAGGATCTGCTGATAGAGTTTGAAGGCCGCCGTCGGCTTGGCCGTGAGAATTTGCCGCCGGCCGGTCGAGAGGTCCGGAACCTTCACATATTGTTTCAGGTCCTCCGGCAACACCACATCGGCAAAACTGCGGAACATGGCGATCAGCTCCGGCACGTTGACGAAGCTCGCAAACCGGCTGACCGGCTTGTATTTGCCGGACGGCTGGATTTCGAGTTCGGTCGTCGTGTCGCCGAAGGTCGAGGCCCAGGCGTCGAATTCGTGAAGCCCGCGTTCGCGGAGCGCCTCGTGGCCGAGCAGTCGCTGGATCGAGAACATCTCACCGAGCGTGTTGGTGATTGGCGTGCCGGAGGCCAGCACGAGCGCGCGGCCGGGATTCTTGGTCTCGATATAGCGGGACTTGACATAGAGGTCCCAGGCCCGTTGCGATCCGTTCGGGTCGATGCCTTTCAGTGTCGACATATTCGTCGCGAAGGAAAGCTTGCGGAATTCCTGCGCCTCGTCGACGATGATCTGGTCGATACCGATCTCGGAAATGGTCAGAAGATCGTCCTTGCGGGTTGAGAGCGCTTCCAACCGCTCTTGCAAACCTTCCTTCAGGCGCTCGAGACGCTTGCGCGACACCCGATCCTCGCTGTCCACCTTGGTCAGAAGATCCTCGTAGAGCTCCAGCTCGTCCTGGATCATTTGGCTCTCGAATGCCGACGGCACAGCGATGAACCTAAAGGCCGAATGGGTGATGATAACAGCATCCCAGGTGGCCGTGGCGGCTCGCGACAGGAAACGTGCCCGCTTGTCCTTGGTAAAATTCGTCTCGTCGGCGACGAGGATACGCGCGTTCGGATAGAGGGCGAGGAACTCGCGCGCGGCCTGTGCGAGGCAATGGCCCGGCACGACCAGCATCGCCTTGGCGATCAGGCCGAGACGGCGCTGCTCCATGATTGCGGCGGCCATCGTCATCGTCTTGCCGGCGCCGACGGCGTGAGCGAGATAGGTCGAGCCGGAGGAGATTATCCTCCAGATTCCGCGCTTCTGGTGCGCGTAAAGCTGGAAGGCACCGCTGGCGCCGGGCAATTGCAGGTGCGAGCCGTCGAACTTTCGCGGCGCGATATTGTTAAACCGGTCATTGTAGACTCGCGCCAGCCGGTCGGTCCGATCAGGATCGGTCCAGACCCAGCGCTGAAATGCCTCTTTGATCTTCTGCAGCTTGTCGCGGGCTGCTTCGGTATCGACGACGTTCAGAACGCGGCGTTCACCCCCAACATCCCTATACACGTCGAATATCTGCGGAACCCGACTGTTCAGCGCATCGGCCAGCAGTTCGCCGGCGTGACGGCGACTTGTGCCCCACTCGGAGGTGCCGGCGGCGCTATAGCCAAACTGGCGTGCCTCGACGGTCCATGACCCGAGTTCCGGCATATGGTGGATCCGGATGTCGGCGCCCATCGTTTCCTTGACGAAGGCGACAACATCGGAGGACGGAATCCAGGGTGCACCGAGGCGGGCGGTGATATCCGACGGCCGGAGGTCGGCCGGCTGGACGTCCTGCAACGCGCGGACATTGTGCTCATAGACGGGATCAAGCGACGCGGCTGCCTCGGCGACCATGCGCTTGGTGCGGACCGAACCGGAGAGATAGGCGTCGGACGTCAGCCATGACCCGTCGGCGGGATCGCGGAAGATGGCGTCACCGAGTTCGTCGATCACAGCGTCGGGGTCGCGATGTAGCAGCTCGGCAATATGCTCGGGATCGACGCGGCCACGCTCGTTGAGAACGACGGCGAGCGCGTCGGCTGCCGAGGTTATGACGGGTGGTGCCGGAGGAGAGATGACCCGCCCGGAGAAGATCGGACCGGGCTGTGCCGTATCGGTTTCGAGGTCGTAGTCCTCGATCGAGGCCACCAGCCAGCAATCCGGGTCGTCCAGGAACGGCTGGAGATTGGACCGGCGATGGGTTTCGCGGACCTCGCCGCTTTCCTCATCGTCCGAGATCGAAACCGTCGTATGGTTGATCGGCCCGAAGTCGCGCACGAAACTCGACCAGGCGATGCGCAGCCGAACCTGCAGATCCCGCCACGGTCGGTCCAGCTCCTGCGCTTTGAGAACCTCGCGCACGGCGTCGCGGATCGGAATCAGCTTCTTGATGATCCGGACATGCTTTTCGGACAGGCCATCGCCTGATCGGCCTTTCCGCACCGAAACCGCGAGCGGCACTCCGTCGATCATTTGCATGAGGCCGTGGCGGTTATTGATGAAGAAGCTGCCCTCGCGGACCTTGTCGTTGCCGGAGCGGAGATCGACGATCTCGCCCAGTTCCTCTTCCAGATCGATGTCGATCTGCGTCGGCTCGCCGTCATACAGATCCTCCGGAAGAAGAGCGATCACGGCCTTCAGTGCCGTTTCGAGATCTTCACCGGCGCGTGGCCGGCACGTATAGGTCTCGCCGAACGGACCCGACGTTAGGGCGTGCTCGCCGAGCACGAGATGCGGGTGCCGCGCGAACCAGCGGTTCACGCGGATTGCACCGTCGTCGGATGTGGCCGGGCGCACCTCCTCCAGATCGAGCCACGACAGCTCGCCCTCCGGCTCGGCGATCCGGCGCTTGCGGAAGAACAGGATGTCCACCACTACATCCGTGCCGGCATCTGCCCGGAAGCTGCCCTCGGGCAGGCGGACGGCGGCGATCAGATCGGCGGATCTGGCGATATGCTCGCGGGCCGTCGCGTCCGCCTTGTCCATCGTACCCGAACTCGTGACGAAAGCGGCGAGTGCGCCAGGCTTCAAGAGATCGATCGACCGGGCGATGAAGTAGTCGTGCAGCCGCAGACCAAGCGGACGGTACTGCCGGTCCGACCGAACCGTGCGATCGGAGAAGGGCGGGTTGCCGATGGCGAGATCATAGATCGCGTTGAGATCGGTGTGCGCGAAGTCGGCGTTGATGACGCGCGCCTTCGGCTGAAGCAGCCGGGCAATCCGTGCCGTCACCGGATCAAGTTCGATTCCGGTAACATGGCTGGTATCCCTGAGAGCTGTTGGCATCAGCGCCGGAAACAGCCCCGTGCCGATCCCTGGCTCCAGAACACGTCCGCCACGCCAGCCGAGACGCTGAAGGGCCGCCCAGATTGCGCGGACGATGAACTCGGGGGTGAAGTGAGCATACTGGGTGCAGCGCGCGAGCGAAGCATAGTCGGCATCGGTGACGGCGCTTTCCAGCGAACTGCCGAGGTCGTCCCAGCCTTCCCGGAAGTCGACTTCGCCTAGACGCCGGAACATGCCGTTTGCGAGTTCCGATGCGCCAAAACCGATGAAGCGGATCAGCCTCGCCTGCTCGTCACGGGTGGCGGGTCGATCCTGCTTTTCGATTTCGGTGGCAGTCAGGATGGCCGCAAGATTTGCCTTCGCCCGCTCCTTCCAGGTCGCGGCCAAGTCGCGGTCGTCGCCGTCGTTGAGATAGAAGTTGGTTCGCTCGCCTTGTCTCCGCGCCGCCGGCCGCTTCGCAGCTGGCAGAGGCAATGCCGGCGTGGGGGAGGGCGGCGGCGGATCGGGATCGTCGTCATTGGCGGCGAAACCGCCAAACGCGGTGACGCCGGGGCCAAGACCGGACGACAATGCGCTGCTGCCTGATATATCGAGGGTGAAGGGATCGTGGGACATGAAAGCTCCTTTTCGAGGATGTGCGCCATCGCCCACGGGACAGGTCCCGTGGCTGCGAAGGCGGATGAAAATGAGTTGTGGGAATTTGGACCTGGTTCGTCCGGCGGCAGCGATCGCGAGCTACGAGCGCGTGATTACGGAGAGCTGCATGGTTTCCGTCGCAAACTCCGCCCGCAGATGCGTGGCTTCCGGGTTTGTGGAAAGCATGGCTTCCAGGCTCTCAGCGTCGATGAAGACGATGCCGTCGTCTCCCCCGAAATACCGGCGCTTGTAGTGCCAGTAGTCCGGATTGGTCTTCGGATCGCACTCGTCGGCATAGACCGCGAGTGCCCTTTGGCCCTCTGCCAGTTTGCCGTTGGAAAGCACATAGACGCCTTCATCGCGGACGATCCACAGGCCGTGCCGTTCGTCCTTATCCGGGAGCAGTCCATAGTGAGGATTGCGGAAACCGCCATTGGCTGCAGCGTCGGTGCGTCCGCGCGCGATCACCGCACGAACGTCGACCACGCTAAAAGTGAACATGGCGTCCTCCTCACGCGGCGATCGGGGAGGGAAGGTGGCGAAGATGCACCGGCAGCTTCACAGCGATCTCCCCGTCGGTGAGTTCCTCGAGCAGCTTCAGGAAAGTGCCCTCGTTGCCGCCATAGAGCGCGACGGTGCGCTTGCCGCGAGCGGACTGCGGCCACTTGTCTCCGGCATAGCCGCGGTAATCGTCGGCAGTCGTGCTCCAGATATGCTCGAGCCGCTCTTGCCGCGTCATGGACCGGACCGGACGGCTTTCGCGCTCGATGATGGCGACGCGCATCGTTTCGACGGATGCCTTGTCGGAAAGATCGCAATAGCCATGGAAATATCGAATGGCCGCGTCGATCCTGAGCACAAAGAACACGGATGTCACCGAGCCGGTCATGAATTCGCGCATCGCAAACATCGACCCTCGGATCCACAGCGGCGGCAGGATCTCGAACATATAATCATGTTCAGTCTCGCCGATCTCGAACCATTCGCCTGCGTAGAATGGCGCGGCATCGCCGTCCCAACGGTTGGGGCGCTGGGCGTGGCGGTCGAGCATGCGGAACATCTGCTGGCGGCTTGCGACGCCCTGAAAAACCTTGGCGGTTGCGGGAGAGGGGATCATCTGCGGCTCCTTGCGCGTTTTCAGACCGAAGTGCGGCGCCGTCATTTCGACCTCGCCATCCCCTTCAATCCTTCATGACCCCTTTCGAGCCGCCGGCATCGTGTCCGGCCGGGTCAAGGGCCGGCTCAGCCGGGCGAAGCCTCCCTTGACGCGGGCGGCGGGAATGCGGCACGCATCCTTCCTTTCTCTCCCCCTTTTCCTTCTCCCTGATCTTCAGGGTCTCGTTCCAGTCCTCCTCGGGCGGCCGCAGCCGCGTCCAGTCGCAGCCGGCATCTTCGGCGAGCGCCCGCAATCGCTCGGCAAAAAGATCGCCCTGAGAGTTGGCGTCGGTCGCCGCGACCAGCTGGGCGTCAGGTCTGGAGGCCAATTCCCTCAGCGCGGCTTGCGTGGACGGCGACCATCCGCCGCCGGTGCTGAGATAGAGCGTGCCGTCACGCAACGCCTCGATGGCCGCGAGACTCATGGCATCGATCGCGGCTTCTGTGACGGCCAGGCGCAACGCAGTAGGCGGCCCGAGACGGAAAAGAACCTTGTTCCCTCCAGAGGCGAACCCTCGGTATTGCGGACCTCGCGCCTCCCAGCCAGTCACAACGCCGACATCGTCCGTATGAGCTGCCCACATGCTCCCGTATGGTCCTTCCCGCAGAACGTCGCCTTTGATCGCCACGCGGAGCAACGACACCGGCAGGCAACGATCGCCATGGAGATAATGCCATGTCGGTGATCCGTGCCATGGGCGCCGGCGCGCCTGCCAGCGCTCGGGAAGAGAGAGGTTGTATCCTCCTTCACGCCTCGCGGGCTGCCACTCCGGCTCCGTAATCCTGAAACCGACGAGATCCGCGACCCTTTCGGCGCCTTCGAGAAAACCGACATGGTCCAGATGCTCGACAAGCCCGAATACGTCGCCTTTCGCATCGCTTAGCGGATCGAACCATCCGCGCCCCTCATGGGTGACGATGATGATCTCAGCGCCACGGCGAAACTTGACCGCCCGCCGGGTGCTTTCCTTGATGTCTATGGCGAAGCTCGCCTGTTCGAGGACGGCAGCGCAGCTCACTTGGCTGCGCAGCACCTCTATCTCTCTTCTTTTCATTTTGCTTCCGATCGCCCGGCGATCGGCCCCCATTGCCTTTCCTTGCCCGTCGTTTCGCGGGCGCCCTTCGGCCAGCCGCGAAGAGCAAAGGCTGCAAGGGCGCGGTTGACAATTGTCGGATCATGCAATGCTTGGCCGCGGCGAAGCCTCCCTTGCGGCGTGCTGCTCGCTAGCGGCACGCCAAAGGCAAAGGCCGGCTCAATGCGCCGGCCAGGGGAAAAATTCATGCAGGATCGCAAGATCGTCGTCGGCGTCGATCTCGTCAGAGGGCAGGACGCCGTACTCACCGTCGACCTCGAAGACGGTGACCGGGACCATCAGGTCGCGGGAGAGCTGGAAGGCGTGGGACTGTGCGAGGGAAAGGTCGTGCGACATTTGAGATGCTCCATCCGGGAGCGGGCCAGTTCCCGCTCGATGGCTCCTCAAAAGGCTTGGGTCCGGGCGCGATCACCGCGACGGCAAAGCCATAGCGGCCGCAGCTTGCTAGCGGACCCTTTACGGGTTGATCGTGGAAGATCCGGAACCGGGCCAGGACGCCATCAAAAGAGAGCGGGATTGGCTTGCTTCCGCTAGGGCCTCAGATTCTCCGCACGGCTTTAGTGCTTGTGCGAGTTGCTTCCCGCCGCTCTCGGCAGCAAGGTCGGTTCCTTTTTCAAGCCGTCGGCAAGAGCGCCTGTAAGAAATCTATGAAGTCAATCGGACTCACTGAGGTCCGCTTTCTGAAGCGCCTCCTTTATCGATTTTGCCTTCAGTGCGACGAACGCACTTTGCAGGCATCTCTCGATGTCGGCGACGCTTTTGCCCTCGATCGAAGCGATTTCGGCGACGGTCCTGCCTCCAGAAATCCACCGAAGGCAGGTCTTTTCAAGTGGCGAGAGTATCCGTTCCCTCATGACAAAAATCGCCCTCGATTGCGCCGCGGTCGGCGGCAGGTGTGGTACCGGACGCCAGCATTGAAGTCTCGGTAGAAGCCAAGACGGCGGCGCGCCCGAGAAAAATGGCTGCCGCCGAGACCTGTGCAACGGCAGCCAAGGTGCCCCGGGAGGAGGCTGGGAGTACAATATCTTCAGCGTCGCATGTTATGTTATAACATATCGCATAAGCAGATTTATGGAACTAAGGTTGTACTTCTTCGTATGGCTACATCTCTCATGATCGAGGTAGTCGATGTTGTGAATATGCTGACGCCGAGGTCTTCAAACCGTACTCGGCCGCACTCTTTCGATTCAACCTTCCACATCATCACAGGGAAATTCCATGTCACTCGTCAGGGCCATTCTGGGGTCAGTTCCAGCTGAGGACGAAATGACACCCTCTTATGTTCGTTTGCAAGCTCTTTAGTCATGACTCTTTCCTTTCCGGTTTTGACGACGAAAGCACATGCGTGAAGCTGTTGAACAAAGCAGGAGACAGGGGCATTTAGACGACGGCTGGCATACTCTTATGCGCGGGTTGGGTACCGCATTTCCGTGTGTTCGTCTGGGGCTACCTCTGTCTAAGGTCGGGCATGGATCTTGTCCGCCACATAGGGTGTCCGAGGGTTCCCCACCGGAGCCCTGCCTCCATCTTTGTTCAACAGCAGATGATTTCAATTTTTCCGTTCGGCGTTGCTCTTCAAGCTGACCATCGGCACTAGCCTTTTGCGGTGGGGGCAACCTCCTGCCCGATCGCCCACAGGAACGCTGCCATTTCTCGGGCAATGGCGGTGACCGCGACGACCTTCGGCTTGCCTGCCGCCATCAGCTTGCGATAGCGCGCGCAAAGCCGCACCTGGCCTTTCCAGGCAATCTCGCGGACCGCCCTTGGCAGGCCCTCCAGCCGTGCTTGGATTGTCGGACTTACACGGGCCGGGAAGCGATATGTCCAGGCTCCTTCTACGAGGACCCTTCGCGCGCGCATGTTGCCGGCCTTGGTGATCCCACCGCGCTTGACCCGTTCACCGGTTGAGCTTTCCGATGGCACAAGACCGAGATAGGCCATCAACTGACGAGGATTATCAAAGCGCCGGACATCGCCGATTTCGACCACAAAAGTGACCGCTGTCATGAACGCGACGCCGCGCATCGCTTGATAGGCGGCCACAACCGGTGCCATCGACCAGGACGCCGCGGTCTCCACCACCAACTTTGTCAGCCTGTCCAGACGCACGGTGGCATCCTCGATGGCCTGGCAATATTCTGCCAACAGGATGTGGTGGGCGGGGTGATCGAATGCCTGGCATGCCAGCCATCGTGTATGAGCACGCGTCCATGGCTTGCGACCGGTATAGATCCGGCCATGACGCAACAAGAAAGACTGAAGTTGCTGACGCGCCTGCTTCAGTGCGTCGTTGGCCGCTTCGCGGGCTCGCACCAGGTCGCGGATCGCCTCATGAGCTTCGTCCGGCACCCAGACCGCGGTCAGTTCACCCGCCCGGTGCAGGCGCGCCAGGCTTACGGCATCACGGCGGTTGGTCTTCACCCGGTCGCCCGCACGCTTGGGCACCAGCGACGGCGCCACCACCACGCATTCATGCCCCAGTTCGACAATCTGGCGGTAAAGGCCGTAGCCGGTGGGACCGGCCTCATAACAAAAGTGAAGCTTCACTCCACGCTTGGAAAGCTTGGCGACCATCGACGCCACCGACGCCGGCTCCGACGAGATATCGCCGAAAAACCGCACCTCGCCGTTGCGCACCCCGTCCGCAACCGCCACCGAAATCTTCAGCTTCGAAGTATCCAAGCCGATGAAAATTACGCTATTCTCTTTCATGGTTCGCCCTCGCTAAGCTTGGGGCTCGGCTCCGGCCTATCCAGAGCAACCCCCGATTTTAGCTTATCGCGGGGGCGGGCCGCCTTCACCCTACGAACATACGGTCTAAGCATTCTGCTCTTTGGGCCACAGATACTTAGCGCGACCAGTCGCCTCACCACCGCGAATATCGATCGCTGACAAGGACGACCCACATAGTGGCAGCGAGCGCGAGCGTCATGCCGTCGCCTTGAAGATCGCCCTTAAGGGGATCGACGGCTCCCTCGGCGGGATGACAATTCGCGGCGGCGATCTTGCCCGTCGGGTTGCGTATCGCGGCATAGCTCGGCGCGGTCGAATTCAAGGCGGAAACCGAATAAGGTTACGCTGTTACCCACACGGAGCGCAACATGTCCCGCACCATCATAAGAACAACCAATGCACCGCCGCCGCCGCCAACATTCAGCCAAGCCGTCAAGGCCGCAGGCCTTGTCTTCGTATCGGGGACGAGCCCGATAGATCCCAGTACCGGCAAGATCAAGGGCGAGACCATCCAAGAGCAGACACACCAGTGCCTGACTAATATTTCCGCCATCCTCAAAGAATCCGGCAGTTCGCTGGACAAGGTCGTAAGCGCGACCGTCATCATACTCGAGGAAGAAGATTTCGCCGGCATGAACGAGGAATGGCTGAGCTGGTTTCCGATCGATCCGCCGGCACGCCAGGGCGCGAAGCTGCCTGTGCGCGTTCCCGGCATGAAAATTTCCGTTGCGGTGATCGCAGAGGCATGAAGTCGATTTAGGACAGGGAACCGTTGACCCGCGAAGCGCACGACGCGACGATCGGCACCGTGCTCTCCGCCCGCCGAAAGAGTGTCGCGGGTCCAAGATCGTTCAAACAAGAGAGAAAACTGTTGCGGCTCATGCGGCATTCTCCTGTCGTGATCGTTGCACAATATCTGCGACTGTATTCTTGCTGATGCCCAGATCTCGAGCGATCCAACGATAGCTGCGGCCTTCAGCGACCGATGCCATTACTTTCGGCGCAAGTCGATCTGATTTGGGGCGCTCTCCGGCCTGGCGGCCCAGCCTCTTGCCGCGCGCCTTCCCGTCGCGGACATTACAGGTTGTAGATGCAATTTCAAGAAATCGAATTCACGCAGCAACGGGATCAAGCGAAACTCATCGAGAGAAGCGGGCCAGCCGACGGCGGATTTGACCTGCCGGCAATCGGCAACGCGGTTGATTTGCCAAACGACTTGAGCCCGCATACGGTCGAATTCCACATGATCGCCATCGGCGAACTGATCAAGTACCCAGCACACCATCCCCGAAGCAAGCCCCAATCGCGGGCCTGTGCTACTACAACTGCAAACGTTCCAGGCACGTAAGGGCGGGCGTGCGCCCGGCTCTGTAAACGAGCATGAGGTGGCACGAACGTTTCAGTGTGCGGTGCCTGGTCTCTCTTTGTCCTCACAATGGTGTCCGCTTCCTTCTCGAAGTAATCGAAGGTCTTGGAAAAATAACCAATGCCCTGCGTCGCCGAGCGCAGCGCCCGCGCCAGATCGTTAAGTGCGCCACCCGGAAAGAAGGCCCGGAAGATGTCCCATCCCTTGGCGGTTTCATCACGGTCGAAGCCGAGAACCTGACCGTTGAAGATGAGCTCCGTATCCATCGAGGGATTGCGACGGATTTCTCAACTGGAAATCCCGCATCAAGTTGAGACCCGCCATCCGGACAAGCTTGCAGAAATCCTTCGACGCTTCACCTCGGGTGAATCCGACGTCGGAGAGGAACTTCGAACTCTACGCGACAAGCTGCAGCGCCGGTCGATGAAGGCTGGCTCCCTGACAGGCGTGGTTGGCGAACTGAGCAAGACTTCAGAAGGCTGATCGCTGCTCAACTGTTTGAGGTCCCCTACCCGTTCAACCCCTCAATCGGTTCGTGCACGCCATTTGATTTTCCGCTTCTCGTTCCGACCTCCCAAGCAGGCATTTGCTCGTCGAAACCTTTGAGCTGCCGAGGGCCGAGGGCGACCAATAAAATTTCTCCACGTACGGATTGCGCAACGGCATGATCGACGAGGATTTGCCGATCATCGGCGGACGAACAGAGTCGCGATGCCAGGTTCACGACATGTCCGATCGCGGTGTAGTCAACACGGGCTTCGTAACCAATTCGGCCGACTGTCGCCCATCCCATCGCCAGTCCTATACCGAAGCCAATCGCATGACTGCGCAGACGCCATTCGGCGATCAGACGCTGGATGGCGTCCTGCATGTCGATCGCCATCTCAACAGCATGAAGTGCCGGATCCGCGCACGGTACCGGGGCGTTGACGAGCACCATCAAACCGTCTGCCGCGAAGTTGGTCAGTGTGGCCTCGTACCGGGTGATGATCGCGCCGAGCGCCTCATAGTACTCGCGCAAGACCTGCATGATCTCCTCGGGTTCGGCGTGCGCCGAAAAAGCGGTGAAGCCACGTAAATCGCAGAATACAGCGACGACTTCTGCGCGCTGTCCGGCGAGCACGCTCTCGTCGCCGGACCTTTCGACGAGTTCCGCGACCTGCGGCGCCAGAAAACGCTTCAGCCGTGCAATTCGCTCTGAACGATCCCGCGATATGGCGAGTTCTCGCGCCATTTCATTGAACCGGTCCGCCAGCCGTTCGAATTCGTCTCCTGTAGACATATCGATCCGGTGCTCGAACTGTCCAGCACCGATTTTTTCGGTGCCCTCCTCCAGCAGGCGAATGGGTCCGGTCATCCGCTTGGCAAGCCAATAGGCAAGCGCCGCTGCGAAGACGGCGGCCGCAAACAGCAGGCCACCCGTCCGCCATAATGACGCATACAGCGGTGCGAAAGCCTCGGCCTGCGCCTGCTCCACGAACACGGTCCAACCGAGATTGGGAATCGCCGCCATGGCGGTTACAACCGGTTCGTTCTCGGCGTTGCGGGCCGTGGTCGCCTCTCCCCCTGCGGCGGCGATCACATCCCGCAATCTGGTATATGCGGCCGCCGTCTTCTCGTCCGTCCCCTGCAACACCTTGCTGATGTCGGGGTGGGCGATGAGCCGGCCAGTCTGATCGAGAACAAACGCCCGGCCACGATTACCGACGCGAATTTCCGAAACCACCGTCCAGACAAGCTTCAGGTTGATCTCGGCGACGACGATGCCACTTGCCTTACGGTTTCCGGCCATGGCCATTGTCATGAACGGTTCGGAGCCGTCGCGAAAAGTGACTGGCCCAAACCACATGCCATTCGAACGAACTCCCACGACAGCAGGATCGCCAGAGCGATCCAATCCGCCCTCCATCCTGTTCAAGTCGATACGGGAGATATGCAGCCGTTCGGCGCCGACATCGTCAATAAGGGTGATGCTGACGATCGCCGGGGTTTGGCGCATCACGCGCAGTGCATCGAGCCGATGACCCTCGGCATCAGCGGTCCAAGCTTGCTGGACCGTCCAACCCAGTCGATCCCGGATGCCGTCGAGAAAGCTCTGAATTTTGTCGGCTGCTGATGTGGCCTCCACCCGCAATAGAGCGCTGAGCATTGAACGCTGCTCGCGATAGCCGAACCAGGCGTCGCCGATGCCGCTAACAACCAGTGGAACAATGACCGCAGCAAAAAATGCAAAGAAGTACTTCCGGAACAGCGATCGGCGCATCGGGGCGGCTTGAGGCTGGACCGAACGCCGCACATCATCCTCACTCGATGACTTCATCAGCCATCAGCAAAATGGTCTGCGGCAGCTCGATCCCGAGTGCATTGGCCGTCTTCAGATTGACCGACAAGTCGAATTTCGTCGGCTGTTCGATCGGCAATTCCCCTGGCTTGGTGCCGTTCAAAATGCGATCCACATAATAGGCGAGCCGATGTTGCATTACTCCATAGTCCGCCGAATATGCCATCAGGCAGCCGTCTGCGACGTACCACGACCCCCAGGCCATGATCGGCAGGTGGTGCTTGATCCCCAACGCCGCGATTCGGGACGACTGATTGGCCAGCATGAGGTCGGGGAGCACCAAGGCAGCTTGAGCGCCATCGGCCCTCATGCGCTCAAAGGCAGCATCGAGTTCGCTCGGCCCGCTGACTTGCTGGAGGCTCAAAGCCACTCCGAGGTGGCGGGCAGCTTGCTTGGTGTCTGTTTCGAATGGGAGATATGATACCACCGGGTTTGCCAGCACGCCGACAGTGGCAAGCCCCGGCATGGCCTCCATCAAAAGCTGCAGCCGTTTGGCGGCTAGTTCGGTGGCGTAGTAGGTTACGCCAGTGAGATTGCCCCCAGGTTTTGCGAGGCTGCTCGCCAAGCCTGCCGCGACAGGGTCGCCGCTGATGATGGTGACGATGGGAATCGCATCGGTCGCTCTCTGGGCAGCATGCGCCGCCGGCTGCGACGACGTCACGATCACATCCACGGGGAGCTGCACCAGGTCTCTTGCCGCGGCCGCAAGGTGACTGTCTTGCTTATTCGCGCTCCGGCATTCGAAGCGGAGTTCGTGCAGCGTGTAGCCCAAGTCGTGAAGCCCTTGCATGAAGATTCCGAACTCACTGGTTTCGCTCGCATACGGCGTACCGCACGGCAGCCAAGCGAGAAGGCCGATTCGTGGCGTCTTGGCCGATGTCTGCTGCCCGGCGGCGATGGCCGGAATGCTCATCACCAGCGCGACTGCAAGTTTGAGGTAGGGACGTCGTTTCGGATTCATCCGAAAACCCCTCACTGATCCGCGGCACATAGCAGATGGGTCGATGAGATCAGGCTAATTGCTGCAAACTCACATCTTGACGCGCCCTTTCTCCTGAAGGAGCGACCGGCGAACAAGCCAAGATATTCGGTGGACGAAAGTATAGTCGATATTGGCGCGGATTGGTAGCTCGGGCAGCCTATCCCCTGATGCTGCCGGTCGAGATGCAGATATCGGCTGTTATGTGAAACCGAGTGTGGGCGCGCGAAGATCGACGGCGAATGGGCCGGTCGTGTCACTGGTCTTTGCGATCAACTCGTCGACACGTGTCGCGGAGGCAGGTGAGACCCCGTCGCTGTTTCGAGAGCCGGCCCATCCTTAAACCCAGGCACTGCTGTCGGCAGTGCCGTCGCCGAACCCGCGCAACGAATCGACCCGCCACCGGATACTTTTGGCCGGCGATCCGACGAGCCCCAGTTCGCCGCCGTCCGGCTGCAGATTCAGCACCCGCTGTCCCGTTGCGATCGACAGATGCCGCGTTGAGGAGCCTGTGTTGCGGAAGGTACCACATGGTGGCGTGGCAGCGTGTCACTTGGCGGATTCGCATCATCGACCAGTGGTTTGACATTTCACGTTATTTGTCGGCAACCACCAGCCCAAAGACCAATTCCGAGAATGCCCAGATCACGGTCCCGCATCTCCATGAGGACATCATCTCCGGCAGGGTCAGAAAACGAAGAATTCAAATCCGAACCCCGCATTGTTGCAGGGCACCGCGCGTCACGCGCAGAGCGGCGCTGGCTCTCCGCCCCGGATCCAATCTCCCTAAGGTATAGCTGATACATTGCCTTGAAATCCGCGAAGGTTTCAAACCCGGCGAGGCGAGCCGCCCTGACTATGGTCGTCGGGGCAACCGAACATTCGATGGCGATTGATTGCAACGTCCCGAAGGCAATCAACTCCGGTTTTATGGTGCTAGGCATTCGTCGCAGATCCCGCAGCCATCGTCATCCCAGATCAACGTTTCTGCGAAATGCAGCGGAATCCGATCAATCGCTACCTCATCAACTCTCCGATGTTGCCGGGGATGAAGAAGAACGCGGACGGCTCGCTCACCCTCTATATCCAGAAAGACAGCCCCGGAGCGGACAAGGAAGCCAACTGGCTTCCGGCCCCGGACGCCACGATCTATCTCGTGATGCGCCTGTACTGGCCGAAGACGGAAGCGCCTTCGATCCTGCCTGCGGGGAAAGGAACGTGGCAGACGCCCGGCGTGAAGCGGGTCTCGTAAAAGGCGCTGAACGCCGACTAGAAACCGATCTCCCGCAATCCCGCCCGTCGACGAGTTATTGCGAGTGAGTCGGACTTCGGTCCGATGGTAGACAGCAATCTCTCTGCTAATTTCCGTTCCGCTGAGACTGCAAACCTCAGCACGAAAAGGGTGTCTGCCCCTGATCCGGAGCACCCTTTTCAAACTCGCTTTCGGGAATACGCTATTAACCCTCGGCACCGATGGTTCGCGGGCGGCCAGTCGATGACGAACTCCCTTCCGCAAACACGCCTACGAACAAATGGCGGAGTTTCCAAGTCGACGGCCATACTGAAGCCGCCTTTGGGTTGCGGTTCCTCGGTGATTTCGATCGTGCACAATAGACGTCCCAATCGGCAGATCTCGATCCATCTTCACGAAGATCATCCACTTCCAAGTGGGATTTGCTTCTTCATTCGTCCGTCCTTTAATGGCCGGACTCTGATCCATCCTGGTGGAAATTCGCAGTGGCAGGTCACCAAATTAGAACGCCCGAGGAAATGCCAGGTGTCCTTCCTAGTTGCAATTCATCGGACAGTTCTTGAATGATTATCAGTTCCCCCAGGGTCGGCACACGTCAGACTCATATAACTGCGTGCATAGGTTCTCCAGCGCGACTGAACATTCATCATGCTCCGCCAAAGCACATATTCGCGAATATACTCGTCACCTAACCGCCGGGCGAAAATCACGGCTCAATTCTGTAAGACGATTCTCAATGTCCATATGAGCTCAACGTGGTGGGTAGCGTGTGATAATGCCCTCACGAGCCGGCTCCATCACGACCTTTTTTTCGGAAGGCGGATGCAACCGCCGAGCAGACGTTCGCGTTGCCATCAGACCAAGCCGGTGGCACCTTCCAGCATCCACCGTGCATACTACAGGACAGCCCATTTGACCGATGAAAAGCTGCGATCAGCAGATCCGGAACTGGAACACCAGACCCGGCAAGGACTGCCATCGCTCGTTCTCGCTGCTCTGGGAGTCGTCTATGGCGACATCGGAACAAGCCCCCTCTACGCCTTTAGGGAAGCCCTCCACGCCACCGGTGAATCCGGGGCCACTCACGCGAACGTGCTTGGGATCCTGTCGCTGATCGTCTGGGCGCTCACGATCGTCGTCACCTTGAAATACGTGACGTTCGTGCTGAAGGCGGACAACCGGGGCGAAGGCGGCACGCTGTCGCTCATGACTCTCGCCCGCGAAGGTCTGAGCGGGCGCCCCAAATGGGTGCTGGTCCTGGGCGTGATCGGCGCTTCGCTGTTCCTCGGCGACGCTATCATCACGCCGGCGATCTCCGTTCTGTCTGCAGTGGAGGGCATCGAGGTGGTGGCACCGGCCCTGTCCAACTGGGTCGTGCCTATCACTCTGACGATCATCGCCGTGCTGTTTTTCGTCCAGCGATTCGGCACGAGCGGCGTGGCGTCGGTGTTCGGTCCCGTAACGGCTCTGTGGTTTATCGTCCTTGGCCTCAGCGGGGCGATCCACATCTTCGAT
>NZ_JAWDIV010000038.1:0-26919 GCF_032464655.1 Rhizobium sp. 25PS6 | reverse complement strand
GCATAAGCAGGAAAACACGAGACAAATTGCAAAAGCAATTTGCTCGGGCAGTAAGAGTAAACCGCCAAAGCGGTTTAATCAGACGCGACAAATCCCTTTGGGATTTGCACATGGCGCGGGGTGGAGCAGCCCGGTAGCTCGTCAGGCTCATAACCTGAAGGCCGCAGGTTCAAATCCTGCCCCCGCAACCAAATCCTACCAGATACACTCATGAGCAATATCACTGGCGCGAAGACTTCATCTTCGCTGGCGATGGTAGCTCGTCGTCCTGCGGACCATAACCTGAAGGCCGCAGGTTCAAATCCTGCCCCCGCAACCAAATTCCAACATACACATACTCAAAAACCCGCCCCGTGCGGGCTTTGTCGTATCTGGTAACGGGTCGAGGGGTTAACGCCCCCCGCAAGAAGGCGTAGCCGACCCAGCGGGACAGAAAACTACAAAGCCCCGGACCGTATAACGGCCGGGGCTTTGCTGTTTTTGCCAAATGGTGTGGCCACGCGAGATTTGACGTTGGGAACCGCTGCAGCAAACTCAGCCGCGTTCCGGCAACGCTCGTGTACGCCATGCCCGGTCGGTTCATGGCGTCTTTCCTGGTCGGGGTACTGCGGCAAGCGAAAGTCCTATGGGCCTATGATCAGCTTTCGGGGCACGAGTAGATGGTTGATAAAACAATAATATTCTAATATACGTGGAGCCGGCATTTTAATATTTCCATAACAGCACGCAACGTCCCTCCAAATGGCGGGCGCTGGTTATTCTATTCAGCAAGGCTATGCGATTTCATGAAGTAGATCAGAGATTTATGGGGGGTGAATAGATGCGAAAATTGGCGTCTTCTTTACTGACGGCTCCGCATGCAAGGTGTCGTCTTCCGTTTACAGTCTCGGTATTGCCAGCGCTCTTTGTCGTGGTGCTCTTTGCCGGTGTCGCGTCCGCGCAGGCGCCGACTGAAGAGCAGCGCAATGCGATCAGGGCGGAATGCCGCTCCGATTTCATAGCGCAATGTTCAGGAGTGACGCCGGGAGGTATCGAGGCGCTCACTTGTCTGCAGCAGCATAGCGCCACGCTTTCGGCCGGTTGCCGGAAGGCGGTGTCGGCGATTTCCAAACCTAAGTCGACATCCACGGAACCGGCTCCGGCTGCGCCAGCAACCACCGGGGCGACCAGTCCGGCACCGGCGACGGGCGCACCGGCGCATCAGCCGACGCAGGCGCAGCGCAACGCCGTCAAATCGGCCTGCCAACGCGATTTCATGGCGCAATGCTCCGGCGTCACACCGGGCGGCACCGAGGCGCTCAGCTGCCTGCAGCAGCACAACGCCACTCTGTCGGCGCCGTGTCAGCAAGCCGTTGCGGCCTTGGGAGGATCAGCGGGGGGAGCATCAGCCGGGTCAACCCCAGCCAGCGGCGGTGCCGCGGCGACGGTTGCGACCACACCTGCTCCTCGGGCGATGATGCCGGCCTTCTCGCCACGCGAGGAACTGATGATCCTGCGCGAAACCTGCGGATCGGATTTTCAGGCCCTATGCCGCATGGTGCCGTTGGGCGGAGGGCGGGCTATGGCTTGTCTGCGGGACAATTTGCAACGCGTGTCGCCTGCATGCCACCGGGTCCTGACCTCGGGATTATAGCGTCTGTTCGAAACTTGCGCTGTGAAGAGACCTCAACAGAAACCTGCCTCCGCGCGAAACCGCAGGCGATTGCGCAACAACAGCCTTACTGAACCTTCGGCATCTTCGCCTCCGCGAGGCCTGCGGTCTTTGTGCGTCCCTTCCAATATTCCTCGAGGCGCTGCAACACGACGTAGAAGGAGGGTACGAAGAGCACGGCGAGGCAGGTCGAGGCGATCATGCCGCTGAAGACCGATATGCCGATCGATTTGCGTGCGGATGCGCCGGCGCCGGTCGCCAGTACGAGCGGCAGGACGCCGAGGATAAAGGCGAAGGACGTCATCAGAATTGGCCGGAAACGCAAGCGGGCGGCCTCGACGGCCGCATCCAGTATTTCCATGCCTTCCGCCCGCCTTTCCCTAGCATATTCGACGATGAGGATGGCATTCTTCGATGCAAGCGCGATCAGCAGGATAAGGCCGATCTGCGTATAGAGGTTGTTGGCGACACCGGCTGCCATAAGCGCTGCCACCGTGCCGAGGAGAGCGAGCGGCACGGCGAGAAGGACTGCCAGCGGCAAGATCCAGCTTTCATACTGGCCCGCGAGCACGAAATAGACGAGGAGCATGGCAAGCGCGAAGATGAAATAGATCTGCCCGCCCACGGCTTTCTCCTGATAGGACAGCGCCGTCCATTCGAAGCCTGTGCCCGGCGGCAGTGTCTGATCGGCAATCTGCTCCATGACGTCGAGCGACTGGCCGGAACTGAAGCCGGCGGCAGGCCCGCCAACGATCGTTGCGGACGGGTAGAGATTGTAGAGGCTGATCAGGGAGGGGCCTTGTGTCGTGGTGACATCGACGACCGTGCCGAGCGGCACCATCGTGCCGTCACCGGCTTTGACCTTCAGCTTGCGGATGTCTTCAGCGCTGACCCGGAAGTCGGAAGCGGCTTGCGCATAGACCTGGAAGGTACGGCCAAATTTGTTGAACTGGGTGACATAGCTCGATCCGACATAGCCGGAGAGAGCGGAGAAGACCTGGCCCACCTTAATTCCCACTGTCTCCGCCTTGATCCGATCGACGGAAACGGCAAGTTGCGGCACGTTCGAGCGAAAAGGCGTGCTCAGCCTTTGCAGCGACGATTGGGCACTGCCGTTCTTGACGATTGTGTCGGCAAGCGATTGCAGCAGCGGGTAGTCGGAAATGCCGTTCCTGATCTCGACCTGCATGGTGAAGCCGCTGGCATTGCCGACGCCCTGGATCGGAGGCGGTACCACCACCAGCGTCTTGGCGGCGAGCACGCTTTGCAGCGCGCCGTTCAAATGCTGGTAGATCGACAGCAGATCCTGCCCCTTTTCCTTGCCGCGCTCGTCCCAGTCCTTCAGCACGACATAGGCGACGCCGGCATTCTGCAGGCTGGCATTGTTGTCGAGAACGGAGACGCCGCTGATGGTCAGCACCTGATCGACACCAGGTGTGGCTTCGGCGATCCTGCCGACCTCTTCCATCACCGCGTCGGTGCGCTCCTTCGATGCGCCGTCGGGCAGCTGTGCACTGATCAGCACATAGCCTTGATCCTCGATGGGCAGAAACGCAGTCGGCAGACGGGCGAGCCCCCAGACGGCGACACCGATCAGCGCAAGTGCTGCTATGACCATGATGCCGCTGTGGCGGGTCATCGATCCGATCAGCCCGGCATAGCTGCGTTCACCCCTGTCATAGACCCTGTTGAAGCCGCGATAGAAGATGTTGCGTTTCTCGGGCGGGACCGGCGGGCGTAGCCAAAGGGCGCATTGCGTCGGTTTCAGCGTGACGGCATTGATGGCGCTGATCAGCGCCGTGGCGGCAATGACGAGGGCGAACTGCCGATAGAGCTGCCCGGTCAAGCCGGGTAGGAAGGCGGCCGGAATGAAAACTGCCATCAGCACAAGCGTGATGCCGATGACCGGGCCGAGCAGTTCCTCCATCGCCTTTTCGGCCGCCTTTCGGCCGGACATGCCCGCCTCGATGTGTCGGGCGACACCTTCGACGATGACAATGGCATCATCGACGACGATGCCGATGGCGAGAACGATGGCAAACAGCGTCGACAGGTTGACGGTGAAGCCCAGTGCCGCCATGGCAGCGAAGGCGCCGATGATGGTGACCGGAACTGTGGTCGCCGGCACGAGCATCGCCCGCCAATCCTGCAGGAAAACGAGAATGACGATGAGAACGAGAACGCCCGCCTCGATCAAGGTGACGTAAACTTCGTCGATGGAAGCGTCGACGAATTTCGTCGTGTCGAACGGCACGTGATATTCGAGGCCCGGCGGGAAGCTCTTCGAGAGCTCCTGCATTTTCGTATTCACCGCCTGCGCCACTGCAATGGCATTCGCCTCCGGCAGCTGAAAAATGCCGATACCGGCTGCCGGCCGGCCGTTCTGCATGAAGGACTGACTGTAGGTCTGGGCGCCGAGTTCGACGCGGCCGATATCGCGGATGCGGGTGACGCGGCCGCCCTGTCCGCTCTCGACCTTGACGACGATGTTTTCGTAGTCGGCCGCCTCGTTCAATCGGCCATTGACGTTCAGCGTGTATTGGAAGACCTGCCCCTTCGGCACCGGCGGAATGCCGATCTGGCCGGCGGCAACCTCCTGGCTCTGCTGCTGCACGACGCTGACCACATCCTGCGGCGTCAGGCCGCGTGCCTGCAGCAGGTTCGGATCCATCCAGATGCGCATGGCATATTGGCCGGCACCGAAAACGGTGACGTTGCCGACACCCGGCAGGCGAGCGAGTTCATTCTGCAGATTGATGACGGCGTAGTTCGACAGGAAAAGGCTGTCATAGCGGCTATCGGGCGAGGTCAGGCTGACGAAGCCGAGGATCGCCGTCGACTTCTTTTGCGTCGTCACACCCTGAAGCTGCACCGCTTCGGGAAGCGATGACATCGCAATGGCAACGCGATTTTGCACCAGAACCTGGGCCTGGTCCGGATCCGTTCCGATGGCAAAGGTGACGGTCAGCGAATAAGTGCCGTCGCTGGCGCTCGTCGACTGCATGTAGAGCATGTCCTGCACGCCGTTGACCTGCTGCTCGATCGGCAGCGCGACGGTATCGACGAGGTTCTGTGCGCTGGCGCCCGGGAAGCGCGTCGTCACCTGCACCGTCGGCGGAACGACGTTCGGATATTGCGCCACGGGCAGCTGGAACAGGGCGACCGCACCGATGAGCACGAAAACCAACGCCAGAACATTGGCGAGTATCGGTCGCTCGATGAAGAAACGCGAGATCATGCTGGTGCCCTCAGACGTTCAGATGAAGCATGGCGACGAATTCATTGCGTGGTGGTCTTGGCCTTGGCATCGCCGGCGGCAGCTGCCGGCGGATTCATTTCGATCTTGTCGGGCGTGACCTTGCTGCCGGGGATGGCCTGCTGGATACCCTGCGTCACGATCCAGTCGGCCGGATCGAGGCCGGAATCGATGACACGGAGCGCACCTTCGCGCTGGCCGGTCTTGACTTGCTTCTGCTCGACGACGTCGTCCTTGCCGAGAACGAGCAGGTAGCTGCCCAGCTGGTTCGTTCCGATGGCGTCGTCGCGCACCAGCAGAGCCTTGTCGTTGTGGCCGACCGGCACCCGGACGCGCACGAAGAGGCCGGGCAACATGGCATGGTCCTTGTTGTCGAACAGGGCGCGCACCTGAAGCGTGCCTGTGGAGGCGTCGAGCTGCGGGGAGACGTAGTCGAGATGTCCCTTGTGGGGGTAACCTTCTTCCGTCTGCAGACCGAGCTCCGCCGGAATGGTTGGAAGGTCTGTCTGCTTGAAGGTGTGCCCCCGCTTTGCCAGGTGTTCCTTGATCATCAGCACCTGGGTTTCGCTGACGCTGAAATAGGCATAAAGCGGATCTGTCTGAACGATGCTGGCGAGTTTGGTGGGACCGGATACGCCGACAAGAGCGCCGATATCGACGAGGTGATCGGTGACTGTGCCGTCGAAGGGGGCAAACACCTCCGTATATCCGAGGTTGATCGTCGCGAGATCGAGATTGGCCTGGGCATTGAGGATGGACGCATTCGCCTCGTCGAGCGTCGCCTTGGCGCTGTCGACCGCGGTCTGCGTTGTGACCTGTTGCTTCGATAGATTGAGCTGCCGGTCGTATTCCTGCTGTGCGCCGACCTGAGACGCATGTTGCGAGGCGAGGGATGCCTTCGCCTGATCCAGTTGCGCCTGATAGGTGTTGCGCTCAATTCCGAAGAGCTTGGTGCCCTTCATCACCGTCATGCCGTCCTGGTAGTCGATCGATTGGACGTAGCCTTGGACGCGCGCCTCGATATCAACTGAGTTGAGCGGCGCCGTATTGCCGGTGAGTTCAAAATAGAGCGTCACCGGTTGCTGGATCGGCTGGGCGACCCGAACCGGAGGTGGAGGAGGGGCGACGTAAGTATTGCCGCTTTCCTCACAGCCAGCGAGAATTGCCATGCCGGCGAGCACCACAGACAGGTGCAGACCCTGATACAATCTCACACGCATTGCCGCCGCCCCGATGTTTACGAGCTCTTTCAAAGGCATACAGCGTCATTTGCGCGTCTGAAAAAGACGCGCGGCGCTGTAGTCTTCATGCATGCCTCGGTGGAGACGACCCCTCTCCGAAAAGTTCCGGGCATGCGATATTATGTCGCGGCATTGCTAAAAATTGCAATAGCTGCTGGGGCACAATTAAACTGTGAGCTCATCCTCGATGGATGTCATGACGCGGCTACGGTTTCCCGAGCCGTTCGATGGCAGATTGTAATGGTGCGTCCGAAACGCGGATCAGCCCGAGATATGGGTTCGCCATGTCCGAAACCAGGAAGATGGCGCCGGCGACGGATAGGGCGCAGACGAGCAGAATTGACAGCACCGTCAGATTGGCCGGCGCCTGCAGCCCGAAGGTCGCAAAGAGCAGCGAGAGCCAACAGACGAGAACGGTGACAAAGGCCCATGGCAGACCCTCTTCTCCGGATTCGACCAGCAGCCAGTGGGCCTCGGCCATCATGCCGCTCACCTCAACAGCACGCGCTTGGAGAGAGTGCTGCACGGCACCCCTCGGCAACAGGGATCGAAGGACGGCCTGAACCGCCTCGATATCCTGATATTCCCCCGGCGCATTGCCGAATGTTTCGTCGGTGGTCTCGGCAGTCCAGCCGCGGCTCAGCCGTCTCTCTATGAGTTCACGCAGCAATTGACGCGCTTTGTCGGTTTCCGGCCCGTATTGCGCCATCACGCGGTCAAGCAGGAGTACCCGTGCCGCGGCCGTTCTCATCTCCACTTCGGCATTGTCATAGGACGACTTGGCGGATGCAATCAGAAGGCCGAGCGTCAGAGCCGACAGCGTTCCCACCACCGCGGTCGCCAGCCTGATGACGTCCTTGGATTCTGCATTGAGATGGTGATCCGGCAAACGGCCGCGCACCACCAATCCTATCGATGTTGCCATCGACAGAAAAACAAATACAAGCCCGCCAACCAACAGTGAGCCCAAGTCCGGCCTCCGTATCGCCACGTAAGTCCTGCAGCCACCCTGCAAGCTGTGCAATAGCT
Organism: Rhizobium sp. 25PS6; assembly: GCF_032464655.1. NCBI lineage: Bacteria > Pseudomonadati > Pseudomonadota > Alphaproteobacteria > Hyphomicrobiales > Rhizobiaceae > Rhizobium > Rhizobium sp. 25PS6. Next base: position 19,742 of record NZ_JAWDIV010000038.1, on the reverse strand, counting down.
CCCGTCATCATAGCGGAAGACGGACCAAGCGCGGAACTCTTAACTTCCAGATCTTGTGCGGCCGTAATCGGACGGATTTCATTGCTGGAAAATGAGCAGCACGTAAGCCAGGAAAAGCACCAGATGGACCGCACCTTGCATGAGATGCGTGCGGCCGCTGGCAAAGGTGATGATGCTGACGGCCAGAGTGAGCAGGAGCATCACCAGATCTCCATGTTCGAGGCCCAGCTTCACCGGGTGCCCGTAAAGACGGCTGATGACAAGCATTGCCGGCACCGTCAGCCCGATCGTTGACAGCACCGAACCAAGGAAGATGTTGACGGAACGCTGAAGATTGTTGGCGATGGACGCACGCACGGCGCTGATTGCCTCGGGCGTCGCGACAAGGATAGCCATGACAACACCGCCAAATGCGGTTGGGGCATGCAGGGTTTCGATAATGTAATCGATCGGCCGGGCAAGCTGTTCGACGAGAAAGACGACGGGAGCCATATAGGCGAAAAGCAGAATGGCATGGGGCCAGACCGGCCCGCGGGGAGGAGCATGTTCACCATGATGCTCGTGACGATTGCTGTCGTCGGTGAAATAGCCCCGATGGCGGCCGGCCTGAAGAAACAGAAACGTAGCGTAAAGACCGACCGATATTATACCGAGTATCAGTTGTCTCGGTGCGGATGGATGCTGTCCGTCCGGGCCTGCAAGAAATGTCGGCATCACCAGGCTCAGGGTCGCCAGCGGCACGATGACCCCGAGATAGGCGTTGGCGCCCTGCAGGTTATGCTGCTGTTCCGGTCGCCGCCATGCGCCCAGCAGCAAGGACAGGCCGACCATGCCGTTCAGGATGATCATGACGACTGCGAACAGCGTGTCGCGCGCGAGCGTGGGATTGTTCTCGCCGTGAAGCATGACGGCTGATATTGCCATCACCTCGATCGAGGTGATGGCAAGCGTCAGAATAAGCGTGCCGTAGGGCTCCTTCAGCCGCTCAGCCAAATGATCCGCGTGGCGCACGACCGACAGTGCGGAGCCGAGGACGACGGCAAACAGCCAGACGAAAACGACAGTGAACCATAGCGGATCGGCAAGCCGACCGAAGAGCTGCTGCTGGAAGGCAAGAAACGCTAAGCTCGTCACGATGCTGACGCCCAGGAACCATTCCTCGCGCACCAGGCTGGTTGCGCCGACGGCGCGCAATGCCGGACCCTCCGTCATCGAAACCATCCGCCTTCTGGCAAGTGCCGCCGCAATGCGATCATCAACACCATGGTGTCCGTCCGCTGTTCTTTTGCCTGTCCCATGAGCAGGCACAGACGACGCTGCCTCAAGGCGAACCGAAGCTCAAGTCAGATCGTAAATCACTGATTAAAACTTGTAGGGCTCTGTCGTTCATCACCCACGGATCTCGACAAGGGAGCAGTCGCCGACGGTCGATCACGCCGCGCCTTGGGTTATTCGCGGCCGGTCGCCGGGATTGCCGCGCCGGTGACGACGGCTGCGGCCGGCGAAATCAGGAAGGCGATGAGGCGGGCGATCGATTGCGGCGATACCCAGCCGTCCGTCTTCGCATCAGGCATGGCCGCGCGGTTCTCAGGCGTGTCGATTGTCCCGGGCAGGATGCAGTTGGCGGTGATGCGGTCGTCGCGGCATTCGGCAGCGATCGCCTCGGTCAGCCGGATGACGGCGGCTTTCGAGGCGGCGTAAGCGGCCTGCTTGGCGCCGGCCTTCAGGCCGGGCGCGGCGGCGACATGAACGATGCGGCCGTAGCCTGCCGCCTTCATGGTCGGGAGAACCGCGGCGCTGATTGTCAGCGCAGTGCGGGCGTTTGCGGTCATCATCGTCTCCCACTGCGCGGGCGCCTCCGGCCCGACCGGTCCCATCTGGAAACCGCCGACGGTATTGACCAATGCGCTGACGCCGCCAAAGCGCTTGCCGGCCCGGGCGACAGCGGCGGCGCAGGAGGCATAATCAGTGAGATCCGTTCCCGCGATCGACAGAAACTCCGTGGAGGCAGGAAGATCGGCGGCCAAGGCTTCCAGCTCATGGCTCGAACGGTTCATGCAGACGAGTTTCGCGCCGGCGTTGGCAAGCTCGCGGACAACGGCGCTGCCGAGGTTGCCGCCGGCTCCCGTGACGATCACGGCTTTCTGGTCTTTCATGGCAATCGATCTCCTGGCGGTGCCCGCGCTCGACGGTGCGGCGCATTGTTGATCCAGGCTGCGCGGTAGTGCAAGCCCGCCGCCCAACACAGGTCAGATGTTTGCGAAACGGCCCGCGGAGCTATCTGCGGGCCGTTCGTCTTTGATCGTCTGTCGGACGTGATTTCAGTGATATTTCGCGCGTTCGCGGTCGAGGATGACAGGCGCGTCGAGGCCTGAGATCATACGGGTGACATCGGCCGGGATGTCGCCGGTGAGCTGCAGGTCGAGATAACGGGCGCAGCAGACCCGCAGGAAGGACGTGAAGTTGCCGAGATCGTGGCCGGCATCGATCGATTCATGATGCAGCCGGGTGATCAGCTGGACGACATTCATGCCGTCGCGCCGGGCGATCTCCTCGAGCTTCGCCCAAAAGAAATTCTCCAGTCTGACGCTGGTGACCATGCCGTCGATGCGCAGCGATCGGGTAGCGCTTTCCCAGAGCCGAGCATCCGCCTTGATAAACAGTTCACACATATCGTCCTCCCCCGTGCCGCCCTTCTCAGGCGGCGTTGGTTTCGAGCAGGGCCGCGGCATCGAGCACGGCCATGAACTGGCGCAGCCAGGACGGATGCGCCGGCCAGGCGGGCGCCGTGACCAGATTGCCGTCCGAGACTGCATCGTTGATTGATATGTCGGCATAGATGCCGCCGGCAAGTTCGACTTCCGGCCGACAGGCGGGATAGGCCGAGCAGGTTCGGCCCTTCAACACACCGGCAGCGGCAAGCAGTTGCGCGCCGTGGCAGATGGCGGCAACGGGTTTTCCGGCGTCGAAGAAGTGCCGCACGGCTTTGATGACGTCGGCGTTGAGGCGCAGGTATTCGGGCGCACGGCCGCCGGGGATGACGAGGGCATCGTAATCTTCGGCGCGCACGCTGTCGAAAGTGGCGTTCAGCGCGAAATTATGGCCACGTTTTTCGGAATAGGTCTGGTCGCCATCGAAATCGTGGATGGCGGTGGCGACGGTGTCGCCGGCCTTCTTGCCGGGGCAGACGGCATCGACCATGTAGCCGCAGGCGAGCAGTGTCTGGAACGGCACCATCGTTTCGTAATCTTCGGTGAAATCACCCGTGATCATCAGGATCTTTGAGGCTGGCATCGTTTCCTCCCTTTGAAACCAACTGGCGGAGAGTAGCAAAGAGCAGCGGAGAGCAGGTACTATGGGAATACTACAGGCGAAATTCGCACGCGATAAGGCGACGGCATCAGATCGCCCTGACCTTCACATCAGGCACCGTGCAAGCCTCGCCGCCGCCGAAGAGGCGGGAGCGGGTCAGGAAGCGTTTCTCGCGGCCATTGTCGAGCGAGAACATGCCGCCGCGTCCCGGCACGACGTCGATGATCAGCTGCGTATGCTTCCACGCCTCGAACTGGCTAGCGCTAATATAGACCGGCACGCCGCCGATCTCGCCGAGCTTGACGTCGCTGTCGCCGACCATGAATTCGTTAGCCGGATAACACATGGGCGAGGAGCCGTCGCAGCAGCCGCCGGACTGGTGGAAGAGGATATCGGGATGATCCCGCTTGATTTCTGCGATCAGATCGAGAGCTGCGTCGGTTGCGAGAACACGCGCTTCGCCGTTGACGGTGGTTTCCATCACTCTTCTCCAAAGTTTCGAGAGGAGAATTCCCCTCCCCAACCCCTCCCCACAAGGGGGAGGGGCTAAGCTGTGGCGCCGTCTCGCAAGACAACAAGCCGGCTGCATATGCTGCGCTCAACTGTGAATACGGCGAGCGCCGCACGTTAAGCCCTCCCCCTTGTGGGGACGGGTTGGGGAGGGGATTGAGACCCTCCCGCCATGCGAAAGCTTCTCAGAAGAAGCCGAGTGCCTTCGGGCTGTAGCTCACCAGCATGTTCTTGGTCTGCTGGTAGTGGTCGAGCATCATCTTGTGGGTTTCACGGCCGATGCCCGACTGCTTGTAGCCGCCGAAGGCGGCATGGGCCGGGTAGGCGTGGTAGCAGTTGGTCCACACGCGGCCGGCCTGAATCTCGCGGCCGAAACGGTAGCAGCGATTGGCGTCGCGGCTCCAGACACCGGCGCCGAGACCATAGAGCGTGTCGTTGGCGATTTCGAGCGCTTCCTTCTCGTTCTTGAAGGTCGTGACCGAAACCACCGGTCCGAAGATTTCTTCCTGGAACACACGCATCTTGTTGTGACCCTTGAAGATCGTCGGCTTGACGTAATAGCCGTTCGCCAACTCGCCGCCGAGATCGTTGCGCGAGCCGCCGGTCAGCACTTCCGCGCCTTCCTGCTTGCCGATATCGAGGTAGGCGAGGATCTTTTCCAGCTGCTCCGTCGAGGCCTGGGCGCCGATCATCGTCGCGGTGTCGAGCGGGTTGCCCTGCTTGATCGCTTCGACGCGTTTGACGGCCTTTTCCATGAAGCGGTCGTAGATCGATTCCTGGACTAGGGCGCGGCTCGGGCAGGTGCAGACTTCGCCCTGGTTGAGGGCAAACATCGCAAAACCTTCGAGCGCCTTATCGAGGAAGTCGTCGTCTTCGGCCATCACATCGGCGAAGAAGATGTTCGGCGATTTGCCGCCGAGCTCCAGCGTCACCGGAATAAGGTTCTGGCTGGCATATTGCATGATCAACCGGCCTGTCGTCGTCTCGCCGGTGAAGGCGATCTTGGCGACGCGCTGGCTGGTCGCCAGCGGCTTGCCGGCTTCGAGGCCGAAACCGTTGACGATGTTGAGCACGCCGGGTGGCAGGAGATCGCCGACGAGTTCGGCCCAGAGCAGGATCGAGGCCGGTGTCTGCTCGGCGGGCTTCAGCACCACGCAGTTCCCGGCGGCAAGCGCAGGTGCCAGCTTCCAGGTGGCCATCAGGATCGGGAAGTTCCACGGAATGATCTGGCCGACGACGCCGAGCGGCTCATGGAAGTGATAGGCCACGGTATCGTGGTCGATCTCGCCGATCGAACCTTCCTGGGCACGAATGCAGGAGGCGAAGTAGCGGAAGTGGTCGATCGCCAGCGGAATGTCGGCCGCCATGGTTTCGCGGATCGGCTTGCCGTTGTCCCAGGTCTCGGCCTGGGCGAGCAATTCCAGCTTGTCTTCCATGCGCTGGGCGATCTTCATGAGGATATTGGAGCGCTCGGCAGCGGAGGTGCGGCCCCATTTTTCCTTCGCCGCATGGGCGGCGTCGAGCGCGAGATTGATGTCCTTTTCATTGGAGCGAGGAATGTCGCAGAGTTTGCCGCCGGTGACGGGCGTCAGGTTTTCGAAGTATTTTCCCTCGACCGGCTCGCGCCATTCGCCGCCGATATAGTTGCCGTATTTCAGCTTGAACGGCGACTCGACGATTTTCTGATGAAGCATGTCATCCTCCCTTGATGATCCAGGTTCCCAAGCGAAACCAGTGGGAGGAAAATGTGCATATTTTGGCGGAGGGAATAGGGTGGGTCTTCCATACCGCAGTGCACAGTGTCGCAGACCTGCGACAGCATCGCTTCACGATTGCGGGCGGCGAACCTTGATCAGTGGAGGTCGAGCTTTTTCATCTTCCTGTGCAGCGTGGCGCGGCTGATGCCGAGGGCGATCGCCGCCTGCGAGACATTGCCGCTTGCACGCGACAGCGCCCGAAGCAGGGCCGCTTTTTCCGCCTCGACGATCTCGTCCTGCTGGGAGACGCCGGCCTCGTGCAGGGCATCGGCGGCAGGAATGCCGGCGGCGATGCGTTTATCGTCCAGCTGCAACGCGATGCGGGCGGCGCGCGTTGCGCCGAGCACGAGATCGTGCCTGTCGACGGCAAGCAGGGCGGCGGCGGAATTGGCGCCGGCCGGAACCATCAGGAAACGGGCGCCTGTAAAGGCGGAGCGGAACAGGTTGAGCTCGATGCGCATCGCTGCATCGCGCACGGTCTGCGTCAGGATCGCCAGCGTCATTTCGTTGACGTCTTCGCGGCAGGTGGAGATGTCCAGCGCCGCGGCCAGCCGGCCACGGTGATCGCGGATCGGCGCCGTCGTGCAGCTGAGGCTGGTGTTCGAGCAGAAAAAATGCTGATCGCGGAAAATGGCGACGGCACGCTCGTCGGCAAGTGCGGTGCCGATGCCGTTGGTGCCGATGCTGGCCTCGGTCCAGACCGAGCCGGTCCACAGGCCGAGCTCGCGGAATTCCTTGTCGTCTCCGGCAGCGCCCCGGCGCTCCAGCGCGATGCCGTTCTTGTCGGTCAGAAGCAGGCAGCAGCCGGCCCGGCCAACGGTGGTAAAGAGACGATCGAGCTCTTCCGTCGCGCTGGCGATCAGCTGTTCGGACTGCTCGCGCGCACGGCGGAATTCCTGGTCGGTGAGGCGCAGTGGAGCCCGCTGGTCCTCGGGGGCGAGCTGGTGCATGGTCATGCACCGCCGCCATGAGGCAACCACAGGAGAACTGGCCGCCGCAGAATCGCGCTGGGCAGACGTGTAGACGTGCTCGGCGTGTGCTGAGTGTTCGTGCATCGGCTCCTCCCACCGAACTTCAGCACATTCTGATGGAAAAGCGGCTGGTTTGCAATCGGCTGGCACTGGCGGTTGTCAGCATGCGGGGCTTCCTGACGAAAGTGGCGGAAATCACATTTCGGTGTTTTGGCGGCCATGGCGTAACAAAAGACCCTCGCGCTCGTAGTTCTGTACGGAAGCAAGGTTTGCCAGACGAGGAGATCCGACCATGCTGAATAGACGATTGTTGCTGATGGGCGCCGCTTTTGGGGCGTTTGCGGTTCACCTGGGCCTGGCCGGCAAGGCGATCGCCACCGAGACGTTTGCGGTGACCCACACCGAGGAGGAATGGCGCAAGCTACTGACGCCGGATCAATATGTCGTCCTGCGCCAGGCGGGGACGGAACATCCCTTCACCAGTGCCTTGCTGCATGAGGAGCGAAAGGGCAATTTCGCCTGCGCCGGCTGCGACCAGGACCTCTTTTCCTCGACCACCAAATTCGACAGCGGCACCGGCTGGCCGAGCTTCTGGGCGGCGCTCGAAAAAGCCGTCGGCACCACGAGCGACACGACTCTCGGCATGGTGCGTAACGCCGTGCACTGCAGCCGCTGCGGTGGGCATCTCGGCCATGTCTTCGATGACGGCCCGAAGCCAACCGGGCTTCGCTACTGCATGAATGGTCTCGCCATGACATTCCGTCCGGTCTCTGCCTGATTGAGGGATGATCTTGTTGTTTTGCCTCAGGGCTGGCGGCCGCCAGCGCTCTAGCGCTGCAACCAGGCTTCGATGCCGCGTGCTGCCGCCCGGCCGGTCGCCAGGCAGGCGGTGAGGAGATAGCCGCCGGTCGGCGCTTCCCAGTCAAGCATCTCACCGGCGACGAAGGTGCCGGGCAGCGCCTTCAACATGTAGCTATCGTCGATGCCGCTCCAGCGGATGCCGCCGGCCGAGGAGATCGCCTCGCCGATCGGCCGGGTTTCGATCACCGGCACCGGCAGAGCCTTGATCATGCCGGCGAGACGCTCCGGATCGGTTCGGTCGCGCTCGGGAGCGAGTTCGCGCAGCAGCGCCGCCTTGACGCCGTCGAGGCCGGCGCCCTTGCGCAGGCGGTTTGAAAAGCTCGATTTGGCGTCCTGCCGGGCAAGGTCGCGGCTCAGCCTCTCGATGGTGCGGCCGGGTGCGAGGTCGAGCGTCAGGGCAGCGCTTCCGTGGTTCAGCAGCCGGTCGCGGAGGCTAGCGGTGTGCGCATAGATCAGGCTGCCCTCGATGCCGCTTCCGGTGATGACGAATTCGCCGGGAAATGTGCCGGCCTCGGATGTTGCGGTGACTGATTTCACCGGCTCGCCGGCGAAACGCTCGCTGAAGTTCCCGCTCCATCCGACGACGAAGCCGCAATTGGCGGGTTGAAAAGTGTCAATTTCCACACCACCCCTTCCGGCCAGCCAAGGCACCCAGGCGGCGTCGGAGCCGAGGCGCGGCCAGCTGGCACCGCCGAGCGCCAACAGGGCTGCGTCGCAATGGACGATGCTGCGCCCTTCGGGTGTTTCGAAAGCATAACCATCTTCGGCAAAACCGGTCCAGCGGTGGCGGGTGCGCAGCGCAGTGCCCTGCGCCTCCAGCCGCTTGAGCCAGGCGCGCAACAAAGGTGAGGCCTTCATCACCTTGGGGAACACCCGGCCGGACGAGCCGACGAAAGTCTCGGTCCCGAGCCCTGCTGCCCAATCCCTGATATCATCAGGGGTAAAGGCATCAAGAGCGGGGCGTAGACGGGCGGAAGCCGCGCCGAAGCGTGTGGTGAAACGGGTGTAATCCTCGGAATGGGTGATGTTGAGACCCGACTTGCCGGCAAGCAAGAACTTGCGGGCGAAGGTCGGCATGGCGTCGTAGACCGTTACCGCGTGACCGGAACGGGACAGCAGTTCGGCAGCCGCGAGACCCGCCGGGCCGCCGCCGATGATCGCAATCCGCTTCTGGTTCATTGATGTCTTCGCCCGATTCTGTCTGCATTCAGTTTTGGCGCGGGCGCGGACCGCCTGCAAGGGCAGCGGTCAGTGGTGCGGATGTGTGCACTGGCCGTGGTCGGCGAGCACCTCGATGACGCGGCATTGGTCGACGCGGCCGTGGCCGCAGCCTTCCACCATGGTTTCCAGCTCGGCCTTCAGCGCCATCAGGCTGCGGATGCGCTGCTCGACCTCGATGAGGCGGGCCTTGGCGATGGCGTCGGCCGAGGCGCAGGACTGGTGCGGATCATCCTGCAGAGTGAGCAACGTGCGGATCGCCTCGATCTCGAAACCGAGCTCGCGGGCATGGCGGATGAAGGCGAGACGGCTGATATCGGCAGGCTCGAAGGAGCGCTGGTTGCTCTCGCTGCGGCTCGGGGCCGCGAGCAGGCCGATGCTTTCATAATAACGCACCGTCGGCACCTTGACGCCGCTTTGGCGAGCAGCTTCACCAATGGTGATCTTTTTCATGATTTTCCTCTTGCACCTCTAGTCGCTAGAGGATGTAGGAGAGATGCTTCTGTTTGACAAGGAAGCGGATGATGGCTGAGAGCGAGACACGATACCGGGTTGGCGGCATGGATTGCGCGGCCTGCGCAACCAAGATCGATACGGCGGTCAGACGCGTGACGGGTGTCGCCGATGTTTCCGTCTCGGTGATGGCGGGCACGATGACCGTCCGGCACGATGGCAGCAGCGATCTCAAGGTGATCGAGAAGAAGGTGACGGGGCTCGGTTATTCCGTCGCGCCGCTTGCCGGAACCGCCGCGCCAGCGCATGAACGCGGCTCGCAGCATCGTCACGACCATGGACATGATCACGGCTATCACGCGGACCATGACCACGATCATGCAGGCCATAGCCATGTTCACGATCATGGCGAGAAGGAAATCGAAGGGTTGCACGGGCACGACCATGCGCTGATGGCCGGTCCCTGGTGGCAGAGCAGGAAGGGCCGGCTGACCATCCTTTCGGGTGCGGCACTGGTTGCCGCCTATGCCGTCGGCCATCTCGTGCCGGCGATTGCGTCCTATGCCTTCATCGTCGCCATGCTGATCGGGCTGGTGCCGATCGCGCGGCGCGCCATCATGGCCGCCTTCTCGGGTACACCGTTCTCGATCGAGATGCTGATGACGATCGCCGCGGTCGGCGCCGTTATCATCAATGCCGGCGAAGAGGCGGCAACCGTTGTATTCCTGTTCCTCGTCGGCGAGCTGCTGGAAGGGGTGGCGGCGGGCAAGGCGCGCGAAAGCATCCAGTCGCTGACGGGTCTGGTGCCGAAGAATGCGCTGCTCGAAGACAATGGGCAGACGCGGGAAGTGCCGGCAGAAAGCCTTGCCGTTGGCGCCATCATCATGGTTCGCCCTGGCGACCGTATCTCTGCGGACGGCATCATCATCTCAGGCGAGAGTGCGATCGACGAGGCGCCGGTGACGGGCGAGAGCACGCCGGTGCGCAAGGGCGTCGATGCGGTCGTTTTTGCCGGCACGGTCAATGGCGATGCGGTGCTGAGGGTTCGCGTCACGGCGGCCGCGGCCGACAACACCATCGCCCGCGTCGTCAAGCTGGTGGAGGAGGCACAGGAATCGAAGGCGCCGACCGAACGCTTCATCGATCGGTTTTCGCGCTATTACACGCCCGGCGTGGTCGTGGTCGCAGCGCTCGTCGCGGTCGTTCCGCCGATGCTGTTCGCCGGGCCGTGGGGCGAATGGGTCTATAAGGGCCTTGCAATCCTTTTGATCGGCTGCCCCTGCGCGCTCGTCATCTCGACGCCGGCGGCGATCGCCGCCTCGCTTTCGGCAGGTGCGCGGCGCGGGCTGTTGATGAAGGGCGGCGCGGTGCTGGAAACGCTCGGCAAGGTGACGATGGTCGCCTTCGACAAAACAGGCACGCTGACTGAAGGCAAGCCTCAGGTGACTGACATCATTTCCTTTGGCCCGACCGAGGCGCAGGTGCTGTCGCGCGCGGCGGTGTTGGAGCAGGGTTCCAGCCATCCGTTGGCGCTGGCGATCCGCAATCGCGCCAAGGTGGACGGCGTTCCCGTGCCGCCGGCCTTCGAGCTGGAAGCGCTGCCGGGTAAGGGTGTCAGCGGCAAGGTCGGTGGCGAGACGTTGGATCTGCTATCGCCGCCTGCCGCCCGCGAGCGCGGGACGCTCAGCGCGGAACAGGATGCATGCATCATGGCGCTGAACGACGAGGGCAAGAGCGTGTCGGTGCTGCTCGTCAACGGTGTTGCGGCCGGCCTGATCGCCATGCGCGACGAGCCGCGCGAGGATGCCGAGGCCGGGCTCGCTGCCCTCAAATCAGCCGGCGTCAAGGCGATGATGTTGACGGGCGACAACAAGCGCACGGCAGCAGCCGTTGCCGGCATGCTCGGCATCGACTGGCGCGGCGAGATGATGCCTGAGGACAAGCAGCGGGTCGTCGGCGAATTGAAGCGCCAGGGCTTCGTCGTCGCCAAGGTCGGCGACGGCATCAACGATGCTCCGGCACTGGCCGCGGCCGATATCGGCATCGCCATGGGCGGCGGCGCGGATGTGGCGCTGGAGACGGCGGATGCCGCCGTGCTGCACGGGCGCGTCGGCGACGTGGCGCAGATGATCGAACTTTCCAAACGCACGATGCGCAACATCCTGCAGAATATCACCATCGCACTCGGGCTGAAGGCGGTGTTTCTGGTGACGACGATCATAGGGATCACCGGGCTCTGGCCGGCGATCCTCGCCGATACCGGCGCCACCGTGCTGGTGACGATCAATGCGCTGCGGCTGCTTCGGATAAAGATATAACATTCCTGACTTCCTCCCTCCGGCGTTCGTCACCGGGGGGATATCCTATCGACGATTCGGGCCCGATCTTGAATCGAAAATCGCGGGACCGGCCATAGGTCGGCTCTCTTCGTCGGGGCTTTCTCCACAGCCCGCTTTCCTTAAGCTTTCGTTAGCCATGTTTTTCACAGGAACGTAGCGATTTCAAACCTGTCGTAACGCAATGCACAAACCATCCGTTGACGCGAATTTGGATTGGCGTACTATATCTAGTGTTCGAGGTTCCATCGATTCGTAGGGATCGATGGCTAAGACGGGAATTCGGTGCGTTTCGCCATCATGGCGCGGCAATGCCGGAGCTGCCCCCGCAACTGTAAGCGGCGAGCAACTGTCCGATTTCAGGTCACTGGAGCATGATGCTCCGGGAAGGCTGGGACAGGGTGCTTTGACCCGTGAGCCAGGAGACCTGCCTCGAACGAAACGTCCACGGGCGGGGTGTCCGGAAGGTCGCGTTGCATGGCTGCGGGGAATCTCCGCATCGCGTTTCGCAGGCCGAGCCTCCGCATAAGCCACTTCGGGGTGAAGTCATGTCAGTATCTCAGTTCAGGCCGCCACCCGTGCTAGGTAGAGGGCGGAGTATGCCCAGCGGCTAAACAGCCGCATCGCTCAAATCATCAGAGAATTTTTCGACGGCTATCGACAGATTTCCGATCGATGTCCTGCGCCCAATCACGTCGTCACGAGGAATATCATGACCATTACCGTCTACAGCAAGCCTGCCTGCGTCCAGTGCACTGCCACCTACCGCGCTCTGGACCGCCTGGGTGTCGATTATGACATCGTCGATATCTCTGAGGATGCCGAAGCGCTCGATCGCGTCCGCAGCCTCGGCTACATGCAGGCGCCTGTGGTCATCGCCGGGGAGCAGCATTGGGCGGGCTTCCGCCCCGACATGATCAGTGCGCTCTCCTGACCTGAGGACAAGCAATGGGCCTGATCGTCTATTATTCCAGCCGATCCGAGAACACCCATCGGTTCGTCGCCAAGCTCGGACTGCGCGCGGCGCGCATTCCGCCAATTGGCGCAGACGCGTTCCAAATTCGCGAACCCTTCGTGCTTGTTGTGCCGACCTATAGCGGCGACGGCGGCAAGGGTGCCGTTCCCAAGCAGGTGATCCGTTTCCTCAACGATGCGGAAAACCGAGGACACATCCGCGGCGTGATCGCTGCGGGCAACAGCAATTTCGGCGAGACCTATGGGCTCGCCGGCGACGTGGTCTCGCAGAAATGCCAGGTGCCTTACCTCTACAGGTTCGAGCTCATGGGCACCGAAGACGATGTCGCCAAGGTCAAACACGGAATGGAACGATTTTGGACACGGGAACAAATCTGACGCGGGATGCGGGCGCAAAACCGCATCACACATTGGCTCATCCCGCCGGCGAACGCCCTTTGAAAGTGGCGGAAGCGCTCGACTACCACGCGCTGAATGCGATGCTGAACCTCTATGACGACGAGGGGCGGATCCAGCTCGACAAGGATCGAATGGCTGCCAAGCAATATTTCCTGCAGCATGTGAACCAGAACACGGTGTTCTTTCACAATCTCCGCGAAAAGCTCGATTACCTCGTGACCGAGGGCTATTACGAGCAGGAGGTTCTCGACCAGTATTCCTTCAATTTCGTGCGGGATCTGTTCGACCAGGCCTATGCCAAGAAGTTCCGTTTCCCGACCTTCCTCGGCGCCTTCAAATACTACACCAGCTATACGCTGAAGACCTTCGACGGAAAGCGCTATCTCGAGCGCTATGAGGACCGCATCTGCATGGTGGCGCTGGCGCTTGCGCGCGGCGACGAGGCCCTTGCCCGCGACATGGTCGACGAGATCATTTCCGGCCGCTTCCAGCCGGCGACGCCGACCTTCCTCAATGCCGGCAAGAAGCAGCGCGGCGAACTGGTTTCCTGCTTCCTGCTACGCGTCGAGGACAATATGGAATCGATCGGCCGGTCGATCAATTCGGCGCTGCAATTGTCGAAGCGAGGCGGCGGCGTGGCGCTGTCGCTGACGAACATCCGCGAGGCGGGCGCGCCGATCAAGCATATCGAGAACCAGTCCTCTGGTATCATCCCAGTAATGAAATTGCTCGAAGACAGCTTCTCCTATGCCAACCAGCTCGGTGCGCGCCAGGGCGCGGGCGCCGTCTATCTCAATGCTCATCACCCCGACATCATGCGCTTCCTCGACACCAAGCGCGAAAATGCCGACGAGAAGATCCGCATCAAGACGCTGTCGCTCGGTGTCGTTGTGCCCGACATCACCTTCGAACTCGCGAGGAATAACGAGGACATGTACCTGTTCTCGCCCTGTGACGTGGAGCGTGTTTATGGCGTGCCCTTCACCGAGATCTCGGTGACGGAGAAGTACCGCGAAATGGCTGATGATGCCCGCATCTCCAAGAAGAAGATCAAGGCACGCGAATTCTTCCAGGTGCTTGCCGAAATCCAATTCGAGAGCGGCTACCCCTACATCATGTTCGAGGACACGGTGAACCGGGCGAACCCGATCGCCGGGCGCATCTCGATGAGCAATCTCTGCTCGGAAATCCTGCAGGTGAGCGAGGCCAGCGAATATCATGACGACCTTTCCTACAAACATCTCGGCAAGGATATTTCCTGTAATCTCGGCTCGCTGAACATTGCGGCAGCGATGGATTCGGCCGATTTCGGCAAGACGATCGAGACCTCGATCCGGGCGCTGACGGCCGTTTCCGACATGAGCCACATCTCCTCGGTGCCTTCGATCGAGAAGGGCAATGACGAGAGCCATGCGATCGGCCTCGGTCAGATGAACCTGCACGGTTATCTCGCCCGCGAACGCATCTTCTACGGCTCCGAGGAAGGCGTCGACTTCACCAATATCTATTTCTATACGGTGACCTATCACGCGATCCGTGCCTCGAACCTTTTGGCGGTCGAGCGGCGCCAGAGCTTCAAGGGCTTCGAGGATTCGAAATATGCCTCCGGCGAATATTTCGACAAATATACAGACCGGCTCTGGGAGCCGGCGACGGAGACCGTGAAGGCGCTGTTCGAGACGTCAGGCATCCATATTCCGACGCAGGAAGACTGGGCCGCGTTGAAGAAGGCGGTGATGGCCTCCGGTCTCTATAACCAGAACCTGCAGGCGGTGCCGCCGACAGGCTCGATCTCCTATATCAACCACTCGACCTCCTCGATCCATCCGATCGTCTCGAAGATCGAGATCCGCAAGGAAGGCAAGATCGGCCGCGTCTATTATCCGGCGCCGTTCATGACCAACGACAATCTCGACTATTATCAAGATGCCTACGAGATCGGGCCGGAGAAGATCATCGACACCTATGCGGCGGCGACCCAGCATGTCGACCAAGGCCTGTCGCTGACCTTGTTCTTCCGCGACACGGCAACGACGCGCGACATCAACAAGGCGCAGATCCATGCCTGGAAGAAGGGCATCAAGACGATCTACTACATCCGCCTTCGCCAGATGGCGCTGTCCGGCACCGAGGTGCAGGGCTGCGTGTCTTGTACGCTGTGAGTTGATTTCGGCCGCGAGCCTTTGAGCAATTGGCCCCTCATCCGCCTGCCGGCACCTTCTCCCCGATGGGGAGAAGACATCTGCGGCAAGCGCGACATCCCCTCTCCCCTCGGGGAGAGGGTAGGGTGAGGGGGCTCCGAGCGCCATCAAATCTATTGGAAGGACATAATCACCATGAACATCGCCGTAAAGCCGGTCACCCATGTGCGCGCCGTCAACTGGAACCGCATCGAGGACGAGAAGGATCTCGAAGTTTGGAACCGGCTCACCGGCAATTTCTGGCTGCCGGAAAAGGTGCCGCTTTCCAACGACATTCCCTCCTGGGCAACGCTGACGGCGGCCGAGCAGCAGCTGACCATCCGTGTCTTCACCGGATTGACGCTGCTCGACACGATCCAGAACGGCGTCGGTTCCATCCGGCTGATGGAGGATGCGGCGACGCCGCATGAGGAGGCGGTGCTTTCCAACGTCTCCTTCATGGAGGCGGTGCATGCACGCTCCTATTCCTCGATTTTCTCGACGCTGTGCTCGACGCCCGATGTCGACGATGCCTATCGCTGGTCGGAGGAGAACGAATTCTTGCAGCGGAAATCGGCGGTGATCATGGAGCAGTATCGCTCCGGCGATCCGTTGAAGAAGAAGGTTGCGAGCGTCTTCCTCGAAAGCTTCCTGTTCTATTCCGGCTTCTACCTGCCGATGTACTGGTCGAGCCGCGCCAAGCTGACCAATACGGCCGACATGATCCGACTGATCATCCGCGATGAGGCGGTGCACGGCTATTATATCGGCTACAAGTTCCAGCGCGGGCTGGAACGGCTCGGCGACGAGCGGAAGCAGGAGATCAAGGATTTCGCCTTCGAGCTGCTGCTCGAACTCTACGACAACGAGGCGAAATATACCGAAGCGCTCTATGACGGCGTCGGGTTGACCGAGGACGTCAAGAAATTCCTGCATTACAACGCCAATAAGGCGCTGATGAACCTCGGCTATGAGGCGCTGTTCCCGGGTGAGGCGTGCAAGGTCAATCCGGCGATCCTGTCGGCGCTTTCGCCGAATGCCGACGAGAACCACGACTTCTTCTCCGGCTCCGGTTCCTCCTATGTCATCGGCAAGGCGGTGGCGACCGAGGACGATGACTGGGATTTCTGAGGCTTGATCGCCGTCTGCCTCTTATCATTTGCTCTCGGATCGCCCACATTCAGCGGAAACTAAATTTGGTCCTCGCCGATGATGTGGCGTAGCGGGAGTTTTTGATGTCGTCTTTTTTGAACAAGGCCGGGACTGCCGTCGAAGCGGGCGAAGGCGTCTGGCCGATCCGCAGAAGACGGATTCTCGACTGGCTGGTGAACGAGACGCGCGGCGAGCGGTTCATCGACAATATCCTGGTGGACATGTGCGAGAAGCTGCTGGCGGCAGGGGTGCCGGTGGCGCGGGCGACATTGCATTTCAGGACGAACCATCCGCAATGGGTCGGAGCCCGCATTCTCTGGAAAGAAGGCCTGGCGGAGGCGAAGATCGACACATTTGCCTATGGTATCGAAAACACGCCGGAGTTTCTGAACAGTCCCGTCAACGCCATCCATCAGGGTTCGGAGGAGGTGCGCAAACAGCTGGAAGACACAACCGATGGCGACGAGGGTTCATTCTATCAGGAATTGCGCGGTGACGGCCTTATGGAGTATATCGCCTGGCCCCTCGAGCATACTTTCGGCAAGCGGCATGTCGTGACATTTTCGACCAACCGGCCGGGCGGTTTTACCAGCGAGCATGTCGATTTCCTGCGCGACCTGCTGCCGGCATTAACTCTCGTCAGCGAAATCCGGCTGAAGAACATCATGGCGCGCACGCTGCTGCAGACCTATGTGGGACCGCATGCGAGCGAACAGATCCTGTCGGGCGTCACGACGCGCGGCAGCGGCGCGACCGTCGGCGCGGCGATCATGATCTGCGACCTGCGCGACTTTACCGCAATCTCCGATCTCTGGCCGCGCGACGATGTCATCCATCTGCTCAACGACTATTTCGATGCCATGTCCGACCCGATCGAACGGCATGGCGGAGAGATCCTGAAGTTCATGGGCGACGGATTGCTGGCGATCTTCCCACTAGCCAAGGAAACCGCCTGCCTCGATCTGCTGCAGGCGATCCGCGAAGGGCAGACATCGATGACTGAGCTGAATGAGCAGCACGTGCGCATGGGGCGCGAACCGCTGCGGTATGGCGTCGGAGTGCATGTCGGCGACGTGATGTACGGCAATATCGGCTCGCGCCGGCGGCTGGATTTCACTGTCATCGGCCCGGCGGTCAATGTCGCCTCGCGGCTGGAAAGCCTGACCAAGGAGGTCAAACGTCCGGTGCTCCTGTCACGAGCCTTCGTCGAAATGGCGGGCTGCGCGCAAGACATGGACAGCCTCGGCACCTTCCCGCTGCGCGGGCTTGGAGAGCCCGTCGATGTTTTCGCCTTTCCGGAGCGTGTTGCTGCATAACTTCAGGCGGACTCATACCCCTCGTTTGTTTCCCCAGAGTAGCACGTGCAATTGCGGCAGTACGCGAACTTCAAACCATTGGTCGGCCGTCACCCTTTCGACAAGCCAGTGCATCCGATCCATCACACCGTCGATATCGATCCGCGCATCGTCGTCTTCGAGCGGCGGCGGCGTATGATTGCCCGGCTGAAGGAACAACGGAATTTGGGGATAGCGCTGACCCGCCCGTTGGGCGAATTCGTAGTCGGCATCGTCGAAGACGACGATCTTCAATGCGACCTCTGGTCCGCCGGCGGCCAGTTGAAGGCAGTTATCGACCTGATCCCAATCCGTCAGCATTCCGCTTGATGGCGGCTTAGGGCTGATGACCAGGGTGTCGAGATCGCGAAACCAGCCCTGGGCTATGCTTCCCTGTGTCTCCAGTGCAAAGCGATATCCTTGCGAATGGCCGAGTTCGATCAGTGGCCTTAAGGGCTGGATCGCCGGATTGCCTCCGGAAAGGGAAACCGTCAGTGGCTTGCCTCCGGAGAGTTTCATAACCTCCTGCCAGATGGTCTCGACCGACATGGGAATCCACTGATCCCGGAACACACTATCGACCGCGTGAAGGCTGTCGCACCAGGAGCACCGATAGTCACAGCCACCTGTCCTGACGAATACCGTCGGCAGCCCGATCAAGGCGCCTTCACCCTGTATGGTCGGGCCAAAGATCTCGCTGACGCGAATGGTTCCGCCACTCACGGCCTGTACTCCGCCCAGGTTTTCGGCGTCTCGCTGACGCGAACGGACGATGTCTCCGGGAAGCGCTGCTTGCACCAGTCGTAGAAGTGCCTTGCCAGGAATTCGGAGGTGACTTTCGAATGACCGAAGACGTCGTTCAGGTGACGATGATCGAAAGTTTCGTCGATATAGCGCTTGAGCGGCGAGAGGTCGTGATAGTCACGAACGAAGCCGTCGTCATTCAGGCTTTCCGCAACCAACTCGACGACGACGATGTAGTTGTGACCGTGAAGCCGAGCGCATTGATGGTCGGCCGGCAGGTGATCCAATTGATGGGAGGCGGAGAGATGAAACTCCTTGGTGATGCGGTACATCAACGCACCTCCATGGCCGAGTATCGCGACACGGCCGCTTTCCAGAAATCCTGGTCTTCGTACTCCGTGGGATCGCGGACACCGGCAAGATGGAAAGCTTCACGGCGTTCCACACAGGTTCCACAGCGCCCACAGTGGAGCTCGCCGCCTTTGTAGCAGGACCAGGTCTCCGAAAACGGCGTGCCGTGTTTTTCGCCGTCAACCACGATCGCTGCTTTGGAAACATCGACATAGGGTGCAAGCAGTTTCACGCTGGCATAACCTTCCAGCGCTTCGTTCTGCATGCGCTGGAAAGCATCGATGAAGCCCGGTCGGCAGTCCGGGTAGATGAAGTGGTCGCCGCCATGCACGGCGACGGCAACGGCATCTGCTTTTTGCGCGGCAGCCAAGCCGAACGCGATTGCCAGCATGATGGCGTTGCGGTTGGGCACCACGGTGGCCTTCATGGTCTCCTCGGCGTAGTGGCCATCCGGAACCTCGACATTGTCGGTCAGGGCCGATCCGCTGAGATGACCGCCGATGCCGGCGATGTCGATGATATGATGGGGAACGGAGAGCCGAGCGGCACAGCTGGCGGCGAATTCGAGTTCCTTGCGATGCCGTTGGCCGTAGTCGAAGGAGACGAGACCGATAAGCTGTTTTTCCGCTGCTACCTTGTGGGCAAGCGTAACGGAGTCCAGTCCGCCGGAGCAGACGACGATGGTTTTCATATTTTGGATCCCTTGTTTTGACCGGGTGGGCTGCGACCGGATTACGCGGTGCTTCTAGGACAAATCACGCGCCATGCAAACAGTTTTAAAATCTCGGCCATCACAGCCGGGCGGCTACCCGACCGGAAAGTTGATCTGCGGTGACAGCAGGAGCTGCAGATCCTCGGCCTCCGGATTGTTGCCGTGGTTCCGTTAGCAATCCAAAAATTCATATGAAATTCAAGCAGATGTCCTAGTAGTCATATTTTTCTCGGGAGTCGAGAAAGGACTTGACGACAGAAGGCTTATAACGCTTTAAATTGTTAACCGCGCGGAGGAGCGCGGCCGCGTGTTGCCCACTGCAAGGTGGGAAACATCGGGCGGCGGGGAGGGTCCTGCCGCCGATTTTCAATGGGAGGAAATTCATGCGCAAGTTTTTGAGCTCGGCAGCTGTTGCTGTCGTGATGATGGCTGGCCTCAGTGCTGCCCACGCCGCCGACGTCAAGGAAGTGCAGATGC
>NZ_JAWDIV010000037.1:0-34337 GCF_032464655.1 Rhizobium sp. 25PS6 | reverse complement strand
GGAGCATTGACCGTCGAGAGCCTGACTGATGCACTCGCAGCCATGGACGATCCACTTATGCGACGCCAGGCAGACGCGGTTGGCGCACGGATCAGGGCCGAGAATGGCGTGGCAACCGCAGTCGGCTTCATCGAGGCTGCTGCGAACAAACTGCATTGAGGCCCATGAACGGCGCCCCTGCCCGGTCGAGAGGCCATTCGTGCCAATCGGGCAACTTCGTGAGAAGGCGAAAATATGCTCGCCTGCAAATATCGATGGCTTGCATTTCATGCGCGGTTCTCTCGATATATGCATGATTGAGATCCAGCGCTCACGCGGCGGAAGGTCAATGAATGCTGTTTAGGAGACGGAAGCCGCTCTCACTGGCTCAGCGGATCCGTACCGTCGTTTGGCCATCCAAGGGGCTATTGCGGTCCATCCGGTACATTGCCATTCGAGTGCTTCGATTAAAGGCTACTCCTCATGCAGTTGCGGCTGGCGTTGCAGCAGGAGTGGCCGTGTCCTGTACGCCGTTCCTCGGCTTTCACTTCGTCATGGCATTTTGTCTGGCCTACATCCTCAGAGGCAATATGATCGCGGCCGCGCTCGGGACGGCGTTTGGAAACCCTTTTACCTTTCCGCTGATCTTTGCTGCCGCCTACCGGATCGGAATCTTTCTTTTGGGTCGCTCGCCCGAGAGGGTGGGTGAAGCCAATCTGTTCACCCTGCTCCGGCACCTCGATTTTGCACCGCTTTGGCATCCCATTCTAAAGCCGATACTTGTCGGCGGCCTTCCGCTCGCCGCGCTCTTCGGTGCAGTCTTTTATGTATTGACATGGCAAGGCGTTCGCCTGTTCCAGCAGCGAGGAAAGCGGCGGAGATCGTAAGTTCCAATAGAGGCGGCGGCGCGAAGGCCCTCAAAAGAACTTGACGTCCGCGCGAGGCGTCGCTTCGAATTCATAAACGACTACGGCCGGCTGCTTTTCCTCCGGCTCGCCATCAGAACCGCGGATCCGGCTACGCCAGAGATCGCCGAACCAAGCAGAATGCCGATCTTGACCTTGTCCTGCACGGCCGGGTCATCGAAAGCGAGAAGACCGATAAAGAGACTCATTGTGAAGCCGATGCCGCACAGCAACGAGACGCCGGTCATCTGCGTCCAGTTCGCCATTGCCGGAAGCTGCGCAAAGCCCAATTTCACCAGGAGACCGACGACTGACAGCACGCCGAGCAACTTGCCAGCAAACAGTCCCGCAGCGACGCCAATCGTATGAGGATCTCCCAAACTCGAGATGGAGGTGCCGAGAAGGGAAACCCCGGCGTTGGCGAAGCCGAACAGTGGGACGATGACGAATGCCACCGGTCGATGAAGGAGGTGTTCAAGCCGGTGCAGCGGGGATTCTTCATCGCTAGCCTCCGGAGTCCCAGGGGATAGTTTGACTGGTATCGTCAAGGCAAGAAGCACGCCTGCAAGCGTGGCGTGGATCCCCGAGGCGAACATGAGCACCCACAAGCCGACGCCGAGGGCGAGATAAAGCGTCAGCGTCTTCACGCCGGCTCGGTTGATCAGAAACAGGAGGGCCAGAACCGCGGCGGCTCCGGCAAGGGCCAGGAGGTTGAGACCGCTTGTATAGAAGAGTGCGATGACAAGGACTGCGCCGAGGTCGTCGATAATGGCAAGCGCCGCCAGAAAGATTTTTAGGGACGCCGGAACCCGATTCCCTAGGAGCGATAGCACTCCGAGCGCGAAGGCAATGTCGGTGGCCGTAGGAATCGCCCAACCGCGCAAGCTAGCCGGCGTACCGGCATTGAAAGCCAGATAGATGAGGGCTGGGGCGAGCATTCCTCCGGCCGCCGCGGCACCTGGAAGGATTCGCCTGCTCCAGGTCGAAAGCTGGCCGTCGAGCATCTCGCGCTTGATCTCCAGACCGACGAGCAGGAAGAACACGGCCATGAGGGCGTCATTGATCCAATGCTGCAAGCTCAGTGGCCCGACGTAAAGATGCAGGGCATGGAAATACGCGTCCGCCAGCGGCGAGTTCGCCACCGCAAGTGCCATCGCTGCGGCTGCCATCAGGACGACGCCGCCGGAAGCCTCGTTGTCAAGATATCTGCGGAGAGTGGATTGAATGCGACCGCTGGTGATCGGCAAGGACATGGTTTCGCGCTCCCTTCTGGAAGGTTGATCATTGTCTCCGTCGATTTCGGGAAGCCCGCGGCGCACGCAGCACACGCCATCCGGCAAGGGATACCTAAAAGCGGCACGGATTTCCAGAGGCCCCTCCGACATCGTTCCCGTCTCGACGATGATGACATCCAGTATCGATCAACGCTTCTTGAAATAGGAGATGGAATCTGGGATGGCGCGTTTTATGGCAGCACTTTATCTGCTGTTCTTCCGCAGGCGTCGACCTGAAGAAAAAAGCCCGCTCCAGCGGGGGAACCACGGAGCGAGCCAGATGCCCTTGGCGTTCAACCGCCTCAGGAGAGCACCTCAAATTACACCCTTGCTCATGCTATGTAAAATTATCGGGGGCTCTGATAGGTCCAAAGCCTCATCGGGAGATGATCCATGGCTCGCAGCGATGGTCATAGGATTCGCAGACGAAAATGTGGGCTGGCTGCCTACCCTCATCCAAATCGTCATGCGACGAAGTCCGGCCTAGGGACAGCAGGCCTGGACGGAATGGCTGCGCGTGAGCCTCCGTGCCCGAAGCGCCCCGCAGTCGTGCCCGCGACAATATGTTGCAAATGGGGGTGATCTTCGGTCGCGATGGCGGTAGTAAGGTGCAACCCCGCCCGCCCCGCCTCGCCGAGCCCCGACATGCCGCCATCCTACCGATATTCCAAGCTCTTCCGACGCTCCCGCGTCTTATGGGGCTCTTTCTCGCTTTGGCAGCCGAGGCTGGTGTTCTGGTGCGGGGCCTTGGCAATCGGGGTGATCAGCGTGGCGTTTGCGAAGCTTGCGGATCTGGCGCAGAAGGGTTTTGAGTCTCTCACCTCTTCCGGTGATTGGGCCTTCCTGCTGCCACTGGCGCTGAGCCCGCTCGGCTTCATGCTGTCGGCCTATCTGGCGGCGACGTTGTTTCCAAATTCTGGTGGTAGCGGCATCCCCCAGGCGATCGCCGCCAGGCACCTGAGGGACGACGAAGACCGGACGCGGCTGCTGTCGCTGAAGATCGCCTGCGGTAAGATCATGCTGACGGTGCTCGGGCTGTTCTCTGGCGCCTCGATCGGCCGCGAGGGTCCGACAGTGCAGGTCGGCGCATCGATTATGCTTGCCGTCGCCCGTTTCAGCGGTATGGCGCAGGCGCGCGGGCTGATCCTTGCCGGTTCGGCGGCGGGAATTGCGGCCGCGTTCAACACGCCGCTTGCCGGCATCGTCTTCGCGATCGAGGAAATGAGCCGGACCTACGAGTCGCGGGCGAACGGTTTGGTGCTCACGGCAGTCATCCTCTCCGGCCTTGCCGCGCTCGGGATTTCGGGAAGCTACAATTATTTCGGCATGGCATCGGCGGCACCCACTGAGCTTCGCGACTGGGGACTGGTTCTGACCTGCGGCGTCGGCGGCGGCGCGCTCGGGGCAGCCTTCAGCGGTTTCGCGCTGCATTTCGGCCAGAAGATTCGCCGCTGGGCGCAGCCACAGCCGCTGAAGCGCATGCTGGCTCTTGCGGGAATCTGCGGACTGGCGATCGCAGTCATCGGCGTGGCGTCAGGTGGCACGACCTTCGGTACCGGCTACGAGCAGGCACGAGCTGCGGTCGAAGGCAACGCTCTGCCTCTGCTCTTCTTCGTCGAGAAGTTCGCCGCTAGCTTCCTGTCGATGCTGTCAGGTATTCCGGGCGGGATCTTCGCGCCGTCGCTCGCCGTCGGCGCCGGTTTTGGCAGCACCGTCGGATCGCTGCTCGGCACCAGCATTGCGCTGGCGGCAATCCTTGGCATGGCCGGTTACTTCGCGGGCGTCGTGCAAGCCCCGATGACGGCCTTCGTCATCATTCTGGAGATGACCGGCGACCATCAGGCGGTCATCCCGATCATGGCAGTGTCGATGATCGGTTACGTGACTTCGCGCATTCTTTCGCGCGAGCCGCTTTATCATGGCCTTTCGCGCGTCTTCATCGCCGCGGCAATCCGGGGGCGGCGTGCGGTCGAAAGGGAATCGGAGTAACCTTGAGTTCTACACAGACGACCGGCGAATAGGCGCGATTATCCACCGAGTGGTATGCTACGAGCATGGACCTGACACCTGATGGACGCTGCTCGATCTGTCCAGCGGCCTCGCGGCGGCATCTCCAAAACAGCTATCGTGCGTGCGGTTGCTTTCGCAGACATTAGCAGGAGCACGGAATGAAACGAGCAGCCAGTTGTTCATGCCGCCAGCTTTCGATCACTGCGGACGGAGATCCCGTCAAAATCTCCGTCTGCCATTGCCGGGCCTGCCAACGTCGCACCGGCAGCGCGTTTGGCGTAGCCGTCTTTTTCCACAGGGATCAAATCGAGGCGTCGGGATCGTCAAGCAGCTACATCCGGCCGGGCGAAAGCGGCAAATCGATCGAATTCAGGTTCTGCCCGGCATGCGCGTCTACGGTTTTCTGGATGCCGGCATTCAGAAAAGAGCTCGTAGCCGTCGCCTTGGGATGCTTCGCCGATCCCTCATCGCTCGCGCCGACGCAAAGCGTCTACGAGGAAAGTCGTCTGGAATGGGTGTCGTTCGATTTGATCTAGGAGAGGGCCAGCCTGTTGGGGGGAAGCTTTCCCAGGGGACTTCCGGGGTCCGCCCTCAACTTTGTGATTTCCCGAGCAGCGAAAACCCCATTAGTATCACGGGATGATATTTTCAGCGTCCGCCATAAGTTTGAAGCTGTTCGGGCTCGTTGGCCTTGCCTTTCAACGACGTCCTGACGCGGCGTCGTCGGACGCCGGCGAAAACGTCGTTGTAAGCCTCCTCCTCGACGAGTGGTGCAGACATTCGGCAACCAAGCGAAACGATCCGAAATCCTACGCCACCATAGGGAGGATCGTCGCGCTTCGTGCGGAAGGGAAAACTATGGAAGAGGTCCGGTCTAAAATTTTCTCCGAACCCGCGGCCGAAGAGGCCGGCTAACAAGCCTCTCTACAAGTTCAATCTCGTGGATAGCCGGATCGCCCAGCCTGACCCGATGTACAATCATCGTCGCGGGCGCAGCCACCTTCTAGCTCTTCTGCATCGGTAGAGTGATCTCTGTAGCCGGCGGCTAGCCAGTAAGAAGTCGGCAACTCTTCCAAGACGGACGTTCAAACGGTTCGTCTGCGGCGCTCCGGATTCGCATCTTTGAAGCACGATAGAATTTTTTCATGAAGTCACGAAATAGGCACAGTCTTTTTAGCAACATGGACGGATTATGGGCGGCGGCGATCACTATCATCCTCGCCGGCTCAGCTCGACCATTCTTCCAGCGTGCTCCGCTGTGCATATCACATCATCACATTTGAGAAGGACTGTTCGCATGCCTCGATCGGGACGCCGGACTTCTGGCCTTGCTGACGACGTCTATGAAGGCTTGGCCGGGTTCCGGCTGGCCATGAGGCGGTTCCTGTCGTTCAGCGAGGCGGCCCTTGCCGAGGCGGGCGTCACATCGCAGCAGTATCAGGCCCTCCTGGTCGTGCGCACGGCGCCGGGCTGGCAGATCAGGCTTCGCGATCTGGCCGAACAGATGCTCATGCACCACAACAGCGCCGTCCAGCTCGTCGATCGGATGTGTTCGGCAGGTCTCGCCGAGCGGATACCAGCGGAAGACGACAAGCGCAGCGTGCTGATCGGGCTGACCGCAAATGGCGAGCGGACGCTTGAATCTCTGGCGAAGGTTCATGTCGAGGCGATGCTTGCGCATGAGCCGCTGCTGGCTGAATCGCTATCCCGTCTTCGTCAGGTCACGCAAATGGCCTAGCCGTCACTCACCATTTCTTGATCCCGACGTTCTTGACCTCCACACGCGCTATTGTATCATGGCGTGATACAAAGGGAGGAGAACGGCTATGCAGTATGATGAAGACGGCTACAGGCCAACAAAGAGCGTATGGGCCTGGTCTGTTGTCGGCGCCTCGGCATTGACGGTGGTGCTCGGATTCACCTGGGGAGGATGGACGACGTCGGGAAGGGCCGCGGTGATGGCCGATATCGCCGTCCGTAACGCAAAGGCGGATCTGGTCGCGGGCATCTGCGTCCATAACTTCGTCACGGCGAGCGACGCTCAGGAGAACCTTAAGACGCTGCAGGCGAAGTCGTCGTGGCAGCGTGACGACTTCATCACCGACGGAGGCTGGACCAATATCGCGGGGATCGACGATACTATCACGAATGCGGCGGACGCCTGCGCCGACCAGCTCGTGAAGATGAAGGAACTGCCGCAATCGGGAGGAGATGCCGCAGTCACCGACAGCTAGAGTTCAGGCCGGAAGTGATGAGTTATCCGGTCCGCGCGAGGCCCGTCCGAAATGATTTCGGGCGGGCCGTTTTTACGCTCTGGGATCGCTTGTGCCAGCGAGCTCGGAGTCCTGCAATGCCTGCAGAACCTCTCTTGTCATGAGGTGAGCGGCCATCAGGACCGCAGGCGACAACGGTCTGCCGTCGCGCGCGTCCCGGCAAATTTTCAGAAGGCCCATTAGCTCGATCGGGTTCTCGATGAACCCGTCCAGCGCGTCTTCAACATCCTTGGGAAACTGCGATCCGACCTGGAT
This sequence comes from Rhizobium sp. 25PS6, assembly GCF_032464655.1. Taxonomy (NCBI): domain Bacteria; kingdom Pseudomonadati; phylum Pseudomonadota; class Alphaproteobacteria; order Hyphomicrobiales; family Rhizobiaceae; genus Rhizobium; species Rhizobium sp. 25PS6. The sequence goes on along the minus strand of NZ_JAWDIV010000037.1, from coordinate 27,641 downwards.
CGCGAGCTCACCGTCCTCCCTTAGCACTCCCAGACCGATCAGGATGGTTTCCAGTCGCCCTACCCAGAGACCGAGTTCAGCGCGTCTATCGATCATGTCGTTTTCCCCCTCCCCAGCCTGTTCAAGCGAAAAGCCGCATTCCTCCTGGCGGGACGCCTCGTTCGCCTTCGCGGATCGTCTTCAGATATTCGAGAACATCTCGAATCAGGTTTGGATGGGAAGGTTTCGATATCAGGCCGATCACCTTTGAAAGATCGGTTTCAATCAGTTCGGGGCTTCCCGTGACCATGACCACCGCGACGCCGAACTCGCTCGCGAGATACTGCCCGATCCGTGGACCGGTCGCTCCGTCCCGCAAGTTGACGTCCACAAGGGCAATCGTGCTGAAAGCGGCCAACTGCTGCGCGGTCCCGAAGCTGTCGGCTATCCCGGAGATCTCATAGCCAAGTGTCGTCACAATATCCTCAAGATCAGCCGCGATCAGCACGTCATCTTCGACGATCAGTATTTTCTCCCCAGCCATCGCCCCCCCCTTTTTGTTCATGCTGCATTCAGGATTGACAATATGGGCGAACGGTTAAAGAATGTCACCATATGATATAAGGAGCGAGCCCATGACCAAGACCGCCGTCCTCTCCGCTGTGTTTGCGTGCTATGTCGCGGTCATGTTCGCCATCGCATCCATCCCCGGAGAGACGCCTTCGGAGGTTTCGCAGGCTCAACAGCTACAGGCGGTGAACTGATTTCCGGCGCAGGGTGGCGAATTCAACCATGACTGCGGTGTCGGAGCTCAATGATGTCACTTGAGGGCAAGCTCTTTCTAGCGGCCGTCGTGTTATTCGTCGCGGCGATATGGGGCGGAGTGGTCTACGTCTTCCTGCAGCTCTGAACCTCAATACATCATCACGTGACATTTTTCTGCTTGAATCGGAACAGAAGCGCGCGGCGCTCATTTACTCCTGCGAAGGAGTCACTCGCATGCAACGTTCCCTGATCGAGCCATCACGCACCTACGTTTCGAGCAATGCCAAGCGGCCACGCTGCGTATCGCGCATCGAAAGCGGCGTCGTGCCTACCGTGGGATTCCTTTCGGCATCGCCTTTTCCCGGACGGAGACCTTGGACGAACCTGCCAAATGGGCGCATGAGGACGTCGAGTGGATAGAACGACGCGAGGTTTTCGAGCCGCTGCGGCAAACCACGTGATGTTCGGAGGGCGGTCAACAATGAGAGAATTTAAGAGACAGGACGAAGAAGAAGCTCGTTATGATGTTCGAAGCCTACGTCTGCGCTATAGTCTTGGCCGGCACGAGGCAGAACGAGTTCTTCAGCGGTTTGGCAACTCAAAAAAAGAACTGGATCTGCTCCTTTCAGCCCGTGGCAGGACTCCCAGGCATCGCCCGAAGGAATTTGCGACACCCGAGCAGAGAGCCCCGTTTGGAATAGGCTGAATTCTCCCTCACCTGCAGTGGGCAACGCGCTCGAGCGCCGCGGTCACCCCTGTGAGTGAGTAGGTATAGCTTGTACGGGTGCCTCGCGCCGACGTCGCATGCAGCGTCATTTGGCTGCCAGCCCGAAGTGCATTGACGAGTTCGGGTGCGAGAGCGGCGTCGGAAACCCAGGCGGTGTTGTCCTTGACGAACATTTCGAACGACTTGTCTCCGATTGAAACCTGGACCGTCGAGCCAGATTTCAATGCGTATCCGAGGACCGCTTCAGGTTCATTGCCGCTTCCCTTCTCCGCCGGCGCGATCAGGAAATAATTCTTTCCATGATCCACGTTGGCGGGTGCTGATTCCGTCGGCACCGAAAGCGCGTAGCAAACCCGGGATCCGTTTCTCATAAAGGAATAGATGCCCCAATCGCCGCTTTGAGACACCATCCTGGTCGCAGCATGGGCGGTCAATGGTATCGATGCGGCAATAGCAAGGCTGGCAAGTTTCCTCATGATTTTCCTCTTCCTGAAGTGTCGAAGTCAATACTCGCGGCTCGATCCTAGTGTCGGTTTGTCGCGCGTTTCCCGCGCAGGAATCTGACCTCTTCGAAGGTGATGCACCCGTTCACGACGTGGCCTTCCCAGACCCGATTTCCAAATTGGCAGGTGACCATGAGGCCCTCGCTCTCACCGACCGCGGCGGCTGAGGAAAGCCTGATGAGATTTTGCTTGCAATATCGCCGGAACTCTCGCGTTGTGAGGCCCAAACGGTCGGCAAGCACCTCGTCTGAAAGTACGGATTTGGGGTAAGGGACGTCGGACATGTTGAAAGTCGAGCTCGGCCGCAGTAATATCATGACGTGATATAAATCATTCCTGACTGGCGGATCAACCCGTTGCCGCATTAAAAGGGCGCTCGGCGCGATTTGGACGGAGAATCCAACTTCTTCAGCGTCCTTTCTATCGGAGGAACGAGATTGCCATTCAACTTGAACGGCTAGATCTGCAGCCTGCAAAAGATGGATGCAAACGAGGCGCCCTTGGCCTTGTGAGCTGTTGCGACGATGGCGCCGCTGCTGGCGGGCGACAGAGATTGTCGGTGCCGTCGGAACTTGCTCGCAGCTGTCCGGTCAAGAGAACGACATCAGCCTTTGCTCCTCTTCAGAATGAGTCGAGGATCGGTTGCGGAGTTCCACGCCCAGATTGATCGAACCTAAAGGCCTACTGAAAAGGTCACTTTTGGTTGACAATCGCTTGGCAGATTCACCATGTTCACCTAAACACGTGAAAGGGAACATCGATGAACATCAGCAAACGTTTCATGTCGATCTGCGCCATCGTGGGCGCGCTCGCTCTCAATGCAAATTTGGCAAGCGCGCAGACGCCGTCGTTTTTCCGAATTGGTACGGGCGGAACTGCTGGAACCTACTATCCGATCGGGGGATTGATCGCCAACGCAATTTCAGGCGCCGGCCAGAAGGGTGTTGCCGGTCTCGTTTCCACAGCTGTTGCGTCCAGCGGATCCGTCGCCAACATCAACGCAATCCAGGGCGGATCAATGGAATCCGGGTTTACCCAATCTGACGTCGCTTATTGGGCGCATAGTGGCACGGGCCTTTATGAAGGAAAGGGTAAAGTCGACGACCTTCGCCTGATCGCCACGCTGTATCCAGAAACAATCCATCTCGTTGCGCGAAAGGATGCAGGCATCAAGTCAGTTGCAGACCTTAAGGGTAAGCGCGTTTCCATTGATGAACCAGGCTCGGGGACGATCGTCGACGCGCGTATCGTGCTGGGTGCCTACGGGTTGAAGGAAACCGACATCAAAGCCGAGCACCTCAAGCCTGGCCCGGCCGGCGACCGCCTGCGTGACGGCGGACTGGACGCGTACTTCTTTGTCGGTGGTTATCCCACCGGGGCTATCTCCGAGCTGGCCACGTCCAGTGGCATTTCGCTCGTTCCGATCACCGGTCCGGAAGTTGACAAGCTGATCAAGGACTACACCTTCTTTTCGAAGGACACCGTCCCGGCCAATACCTACAAGGACGTTGCTGAAACGCCTACGATTTCCGTCGCGGCACAGTGGGTTACCAGCAGCAAACAGCCGGACGAGCTGGTCTATAATATCACCAAGGTCATGTGGAGCGACGCGACGCGTGCCGCGCTCGATGCGGGGCATGCGAAGGGCAAGATGATCACTCTTCAAAGTGCAACGACGAGCCTGGGCATCCCACTCCATCCGGGCGCAGAGAGATTCTACAGGGAAGCCGGCGTCTTGAAGTAAACGGGCGCCGAGCGTGTGACCGGTGATGCGGCGGCAGGCTGAAGCAGGCCGCCGCAACCGTTTAGAAGCGATGCCAGGGAATTCCACATGAGCGACGACACAGCCGGCAAGACCTCTCCGATGGAGCTGGACGAAGCAAAGGCGCGCGAGCTCGAAGAGCAGTTCGATGCCGAGATCCGGTTTCGGCCGCTGGGGCCGCTTGCTGCGCGGCTGGTCGGGGCTTTGCTGATCACATTGTCCCTCTTTCACTATTATACCGCCGGCTTCGGCCTTTTGTCGGAAGTTCTGCATCGCGGTATCCACCTGTCTTTCGTCCTTGGCCTGATATTTCTTGTATTTCCCTTCTCACGGCGCGGGTACGGCGAGCCGGTGCCTCCGACTGTGTTTTGGCCGCTCGGCATTTCGCTCTTTGATTGGGCGCTGGCAATCGGTGCGGTGATCGCCGTCATGCACGTGCCATTCATTCCACTCGATGACCTCGCCTTCCGTGTCGGCAATCCGACAACGACCGATGTCGTGCTGGGTGGCTTGCTGGTGCTGGTCCTTCTCGAAGCAACACGCCGCTCGGTGGGCTGGCCTTTGCCGATCATTGCCGTCCTGTTCATGATCTACTCTCTGTACGGGCAATCCATGCCAGGAATTCTGGTTCATCCGGGCGCGACCTTCTCGCAGTTGATCAATCACCTCTATCTGACCAGCCAGGGCATCTATGGCATAGCGCTCGGCGTCGTCGCCACCTACGTCTTCCATTTCGTACTGTTCGGAGTGTTTGCGACACGCATCGGGCTCGGCCAGCTCTTTCTCGATTGTGCGGCCTGGGTTGCTGGGCGCTACGCCGGTGGGCCGGCGAAGATATCGATATTCGGATCGGCGCTGTTCGGCATGATATCCGGCTCGTCCGTCGCCAATACCGTGACTGTCGGTTCACTGACGATCCCGGCAATGATCCGGCTCGGCTACAAGCGCACTTTTGCAGCGGCCGTCGAATCCGCATCCTCCACTGGTGGCCAGATCACCCCGCCGATCATGGGCGCCGCGGCATTCCTGATGATCGAGTTCCTCAATCTCCCGTACACGACGATCATTGTCGCGGCGATCGTTCCTGCCTTCATGCATTTCTTCGGAGTCTTGGTTCAGGTCCACTTCGAGGCGAAGCGGGAGGGTCTTCGAGGCATGACCGATGACGAAATGCCGGATTTGAGGGAAGCCTTTAAGCGCGACTGGCCGACCGTCATCCCGCTCATCGTGCTGATTGGCATCCTGCTCTCCGGTTACACGCCGTATCTCGCCGCTTTTTGGGGCATCACGCTTTGCATCGCCGTGGGCCTCATCAATCCGCGCCGTCGCATGTCAGTGACGGAAGTATTCGAGGGCTTGCGGGACGGTGCAAAATACGCGCTCGCCGTCGGCGCGGCCGCAGCCACGGTTGGCATTATCGTCGGGGTCGTGACGCTGACCGGCGTCGGTTTCAAGATTTCCTATATTGTCACCACGACAGCGGCGGAAATGGCCAGCTGGGTCGGTACGATGGTTCCAGCCGCCTGGTTCGGACCGCAGACACTGACATTGTTATTCACCCTCATCATGACCGGTGTGGTCTGTATTCTTATGGGCTGCGGCATTCCAACGACTGCCAACTACATCATCATGGCAACGATTGCCGCCCCGACACTGGGCATGCTCGGTGTCGAGCCGATCGTCGCGCATTTCTTCGTATTCTACTACGGCGTGCTTGCTGACATCACACCTCCCGTAGCGCTAGCGGCATATGCGGCGGCCGGCATGGCGGGCGCCGATCCCTTCAAGACAGGCAACACCGCATTTCGCCTGGGCTTGGGAAAGGTGCTCGTACCTTTCGTCTTTGTGTTCTCGCCATCTCTTCTGCTCGTGACCGCCAACTTCTCCTGGAGCAACTTTACGATCGCCTTTGTAGGATGCGTTTTGGGCATAACATGCCTCGGATCCGCCCTCTCCGGCTTCTTATTTGTCAGAACCGTCTGGTGGGAGAAAACACTCCTGGTTTTAGCCGCGATCCTGCTGGTCGTCCCTGAACTTGTGTCGTCGCTGGTGGGGCTACTTTTTGTCGTGCCTGTCTTGGGCCGGCAAGTCGTTGCGGTCAGCCGGGCGTACGCATAGGAACTCCGGCAGGAGCGTGAGCGACATGCGGGCGGCAAGCTGACGCGCTAGCTTATCTAAAGAGAAAGGTTTCGACGAAAGACTTCCGCCGCTTGGCAAATTGAATTGGGATCTGGCCAGGCGGAGGCGTCCAGCCGGGCTGAGTCTGGAGTTTGGTTATCCCTGTAAGCTGTAGCAGCCTCGGCGGGTGTCCGGTCGGAACGGGGCAGTTCACTTTTATTGCAAGTCCTTCCGGAACTCATCCCGCCGCTCGTGAATGCTTGCCACTACCTTGCCCATTGGGATGCCCATGCTGATCAGAGTTGCTTCCGACAATTGAAGGCTTGCTTCAATCGTTTCTGGCACAACGTTCGTCGCACCCATCGCATATAGATGTCGGGCATGGGTAGCATCTCTGGCGCGGGCAACGGTTGGCAGGTCGGGTCTTGCTGTCCGAACAATGTCGATTATCCGGTCCGTAGCCCGATCATCATTAATCGTAACGATGAGTGCATTGGCGTCTGAAAGGCCACATGTCTTCAGGAAATTGTTGTTTCCAGCGTCACCGAAGAACACGGCATTGCCCGCGCGTCTTTCGCGGGAAACCAGCGTCGGATCAGAATCGATCGCAATATACGCCAGTCCATGGCGTTCGAGCATGCCGGCCACCACTCTACCAACGCGACCGTAACCAATGACAATAGCATGGCCCGTCATTGCATGAGGTATTTCGTTAAGCTCGGGTCCACGCTCGGTTTTGGAGAGCTGCTTGGCCAAACGTTCGCCTAATGTGGCCAACATTGGCGTCAGGGCCATGCTGATCGCCACCACTGTTAGGGTCAAACCGGACACTTGAGGCGAGACGATACCGGCGGCAACACCGGCTCCAATGCCGACGAAGGCGAATTCTCCGCCGGCCGCCATTAGCATCGCCATCTCCAGCGCCTTTGGAAAGGCGATGCCGAAGATCCGAGCCAGCGGCGCCAATACGATAATCTTGATGACGCATAACAGGCAAACGAGTGAAATGATCAAACCAGGCGTCTTGATGAATTCATATGCGTTGATCGACATTCCGACGGTGAAGAAGAAGACACCGAGAAGAAGGCCCTTGAAAGGTTCGACAATAGCCTCGACAGCCTTGCGATATTCCGTTTCCGAGAGAAGGATGCCAGCGACAAATGCCCCCAGCGCCATAGGCAGTCCGAACACGGCCGCCGCGAAGCCGGCACCAACAACGATGAACAGAACGGCCGCCAAGAAAACCTCTGAAGAATCGAGTGATCCCACGAGATGAAAAAGCGCTCTGAGAAAAACTCTGCCAAACAGCACAATCAGTCCAAGAGAGGCGGCTGCTTGCAGCAATGCAATTCCAAGATCGGCGGCGATGTCGGCGTCGGTGTCTGAAGCAAGGATGCCCACGAGCAGCAGCAGGGGCACGACCGCCAAGTCTTGCGCGAGAAGAACGGAGAATGTGGCGCGCCCAGTGGTGGTTGACATTCGCCGCTTGGCAGAAAGCAATTCGACCACAGTGGCCGTCGAAGATAGGGCCAAGCTCAAACCGACCACGAGTGACTGCTGCGTGCCGACGCCGAACAACGTCGCTATGAACGTCAGGGCCGCTGCGGTGATCACGACTTGCAAGCCCCCGAGGCCGAAAACCAGCCGCCGCAAAGCCAGAAGCCGAGACAACGAGAGTTGCAGGCCAATCAGGAACAACAGAAAGACCACGCCGAGTTCGGCAATGCCGGCGACGTTATTGGGATCGACGATCGTGATCCAATAGAGGAATGGCATCTCGTCCATCAGCGAGCCAAGCCCCAACGGGCCAAGCAGCGCACCTAAGACGAGAAAACCAATAATCGAATTCGCACCTAGCCGGCTCGCCACGGGGACGATCACGCCTGCCGTCGCAAGCACAACCATTATATCGCTGTACAGGCTGAGATTGATCGAACTAGCCAAAGCCGCTCCAGGCGTAAGAATTCAGGTACGCGAATTATGTCCAATAGAGATATTTGGCGTGACGAGAGCAAGACGCTTTTTTACGGCTCGATAAATCCGGACACGTCTCGCACTTAACCAGTGCGCGTAGTGTGCCGATAATGGTCATTCACAGCTGTCGCTGATCATCGAACATCTCACATCTTGCTCTTTGTGGATAAGGCACGCGGTCAGAATCCACAATCTGCGCCCATCGCTGATCCGGCACGAAGTCTAGCGACCAACGATCATTGGCCACCATCGGCACCAGCATCGGCGCTCGCGTGCGTATCGCTCGCTTGCGACCGCCGCGCTTGCGCACCGTCAGTTTCTCCTCCCGATAGAGCCGGAAGAGCCTCTTGTGGTTCACGAGCTGACCCTCCCGCCGGAGCAGCACATGAATGCGTCGATATCCGAAGCGGCGACGTTCATGCGCCAGCGCCTTCATTCGCTCGCGAAGGCCATGATCGTCATCGCGGCTGGTTTCGTAACGGACCGTCATTCGGCAAAAACCAATGGCTTTACACGCCCGCCGTTCGCTCATCTCATGATGGCTCATCAGATGCGCGACAGCTTTCCGCTTGGCCGCGGGCGTCACCACTTCTTTCCCAAAAGGTCTTTCAAGGCAGCATTGTCGAGCATCGCATCCGCCAGGAGCCGTTTCAGCTTCGTGTTCTCGCCCTCAAGCGTCTTCAGCCGCTTGGACTCGGGACACCTCCATGCCGCCGAACTTGGCCTTCCATTTATAGATGCTAGCATCGCTGACGCCATGCTTGCGGCAAAGCTCCGAGACCGGCGTGCCTGCCTCGTGCTCCTTCAATATGCCGATGATCTGTTCGTCTGTGAAACGATTGCGCTTCATCCTCTGGTCCTCTCAATGGGCCAGAGCTTACTTCAAAATGGATTATTTCAAGGGGGCAAGGTCAGCCACCATCGGCACCAGCATCGGCGCTCGCGTGCCTATCGCTCGCTTGCGACCGCCGCGCTTGCGCACCGTCAGTTTCTCCTCCCGATAGAGCCGGAAGAGCCTCTTGTGGTTCACGAGGTGACCCTCCCGCCGGAGCAGCACATGAATGCGTCGATATCCGAAGCGGCGACGTTCATGCGCCAACGCCTTCATTCGCTCGCGAAGCTCATGATCATTGTCGCGCCTGGTCTCGTAACGGACCGTCATTCGGCAAAAACCAATGGCTTTACACGCCCGCCGTTCGCTCATCTCATGATGGCTCATCAGATGCGCGACAGCTTTCCGCTTGGCCGCGGGCGTCACCACTTCTTTCCCAAAAGGTCTTTCAAGGCAGCATTGTCGAGCATCGCATCCGCCAGGAGCCGTTTCAGCTTCGTGTTCTCGTCCTCAAGCGTCTTCAGCCGCTTGGCCTCGGACACCTCCATGCCGCCGAACTTGGCCTTCCATTTATAGATGCTGGCATCGCTGACGCCATGCTTGCGGCAAAGCTCCGAGACCGGCGTGCCTGCCTCGTGCTCCTTCAATATGCCGATGATCTGTTCGTCCGTGAAACGGTTGCGCTTCATTCTCTGGTCCTCTCAATGGGCCAGAGCTTACTTCAAAATGGATTATTTCAACGGGGCAAGGTCAGGATATTCCCGCGCGTGGCGCTGATGGCTCGCACACCCTCGACGATGTGAATTTCATTGGTAACCCCCGCACGTCGAACGCCGAGCATGAGCGAGAGGAACTGGTGGGTAAGAGGCAGGTCAGCGGTCCGCAGCCGGTCGTGGCACATCAACAGCCATCGTGCCAGCCGTTCAGACATGTTGTAGCGGGCATTGGCAAGAGCAGAATGGGCAAGCTGCAAGTCGCAGCAATGCACATATCTGAGAAGCAGGTCGTTGGCCGAAGGAACCCTTTCTACCATGGAAAGAAGCACGGATACCGGCACCGAAATTCCATGCCCCTCGACCTGCATGAAGGTCCTGTTCGGCGTTTGATCGACCTTCTGCAGCACATGAGCCCCTGCCATGCCCTCATATCCGACGTGTCCGACTTCCACGGATTCGTCATCGGAGTTGGTGGCAACAATTGACGCCAGGCCGCTCTCAAGGAAGTAGACGGTCCCACTTGGTACACCTGGAGAGATTAGTTCGAACTTCACCGGAAGCGCTACCGGCCGCATCGCGGACCGCAGCAGATCGAATGCTTCAGGCGCAAGCGCTCTCAGAAGAAGGTTTCGAATGTTTGACTGCGAAAAGTCGGACATAGCCTCCGGCGGGATTGCCCCAAATCTGATGTCGAATGGCGAAGGGTCAGCAATGTTTAATTTATGTGCCCGAATACGTCTTCAGGCCAAGAGGGGCCATGCCTTCTGTGCGGTTTTGACAATTCTGTGATGTGCCGATGCGCCTCAAATTTCACTCGGCCGGGGGGAACGGCTGCGTACCATCACTGGCAAAACTGGAAAAGTTCAAAACGATATGGGGAACTGGTGGCCGCCCAACGTACAGGAGACATAATGCTGGGGTTAGCAAGTAAACGCCGAGCGGCCCACTGAATAATACAAATTGTGACGGGGAGTTGTAGCTATTTTAAAATTTGTTCGGTCTCGTACATTAATAGCTTGTTAAGGAGAGCAGATCCTCTGGATGGCAATTCTGACATGTCATAATTTAATGCAATTTCTCCAAAACAGGGCAAAGTAGTTTTGCAGCGCAACATGCGTTGCTCTAGAAAACACCCCCCTTCCTGATCCCCGCTGTCGCGGGGTTTTCTTCGTCTGCATCTCGGCCGCGCCCCCGGAACACGAACAGATGTCCCCACATCCGATCGCGCAACGGAGAAATTTCATGAATATCGAACGTGTCGGTTAAACTCCACTATTGACCCCAATGGTCGGAACCGAACAACAACCTTTCCGGCTCTCCGTCGTTGGGCCACAAGGATCGCACAGGTGGTCCTCGCGCAGGGCCAGTCCGTCAACCCAACCTTTATTTCCTGCGCGATCCGCCCTTTCCCCAAACTGCCCCGTTTCCGCGGGGCTCTTTTTCGATAGGAACAAAAAAGCTCCCCGGTTAAGGAGAGGCGGGGCCTTGTCCGTCATGCCCCATCACCGCCCGGTTTCGCTGACGAGCTCGGTTCTCGCGACACGGGTCTCCGCATAGCGCCAAAAAAATCGTTGGCAACCGCCCCCCTGTTGCTTTTGCGCTGCCGTGCCTGCTTGATACTAGCGATCAAGACATTTGCGCATCATGCCGAACTAGCCGGTCGGATCTTGCGAGGCGCCCCATCCTCATCGAGACTGCACGGGCATTTTCTCCGATCGATGAGCGTTAAAAGTCTCGAAGATGATGTGGCAGTCGCTCCACAAAGGCAGCGGCTTGAAGCTTTTAAGCTTCGCACGTAGCACGATTATGGGCAGAACGCTGTCTCCGGTGATTAGGACAGTTCTAAATTCCAGAATCCGGTTCTGCTCAAAGCCTCATCAGGAGGGGTCCTGTCCTCAATGCGGAAGTGATCGACCAGAGCTCAAACCCGATCGTCTCTGCCGAAAATATATCAGTGACTTAGGTCAAAACTTTGGCTTCTGCCGCCGCAGATATAAAGGCCTCCCTGGCCACCTCGATGTGCCCCAAGCTGTTCATAGCCTCGACACACCGGCGTTTGGCGGCCTCGAGACAAGGGCCGTCGAGAAACGGCCATCTGTGCTCCAGATAGTCAATCGCCTCCGCAGGACCGTGTATGAATTCGGCTGAGCGCCTTCCGATGCGTATGGCTATGGGTGCAGTCCATCGAAGTTCATGTGTTTGGCTTTTTGAGGACATGCAAAACCTCCATGTTTCCCAAGGAGCGTTGTCTATACATATAAGATAAGCAGATGCTCGTTCAACATCTCACTTCGCTTGGTAAGGAAACGGACCGGTCGCGTGATCGCCGAAAAAGATTGTCGCAGCGGTGGCCGAGCAGGAACAGATCACTGAGGTGAACATCGGCAGGGCAGGCCGAAGACGCAGGATTAGGCATCTTCGCATGCCTTTTCAACGGAAGGAGTTTGGCGCGCCTTAGCAGCAGAGCTGAGCCCTTTCCGGTAACGGGTGTTCCGTCCCCACATTGCCCTCTGCCGCCTGATCTGTGATCGAGGTTTCCATGGATGAAGAACGGGAGTTTCTCCATGGAGACTACATTGGAGTTTCTCACAACCAGGAAGCCTGAACGTGAGGTCCACCGACATTGGCCTGATGAGGTCAAGGCGAAGATTGTTTCGGAAAGCTTGAGGCCTGGCACGACGGTCAATGAAGTTGCGCAGCGCTATGGATTGCGAGCGAACAGCCTCTCCACCTGGCGGACGATGGCACGGCAGGGCAAGCTGATCCTGCCAGCACCGGAGGATGCGGTAGAGTTCGCGGCGGTGATCGTCGATCCGCCTGTTTCGGAACTGCCGCCTAAAATGCTCAGTCGCCCCGAGATCGTCCTCGGGCCCGTCACCATCCGTCTTGAGGAAGGTGCGTCTGCTGCCCGGATCGCTGCAATCGCTCGCGCCCTGACGGCGGCGACATGATCTTTCCGTCAAACCGCGTCAGGATCATGGTGGCCACCAAACCCGTAGACTTCCGCAAGGGTCATGACGGCTTGGCAGCGCTTGTGAGGCACGAGCTGCACAAGGACCCGTTTACCGGAACTGTCTTCGTCTTCCGGTCCCGCAAGGCGGATCGGCTGAAGCTGATCTACTGGGATGGCTCCGGCATCGTCATGGCCTACAAGAGGCTGGAAGAGCACACGTTCACCTGGCCGGCCATCAAGGATGGCCTGATGACGCTGACACATGCCCAGTTCGAGGCCCTGTTTGCGGGCCTTGATTGGCGGCGGGTTCATGCCGTCCAGACGAGAACACCGGAGGCCATCGAGTAGCTGCGGCACGATGACTCAGCACGGCAAATTCCACAGGCAAGTCGGCTACGGATTTGATAGTTTTCGCCCATGCTGGATGCCGCCGACCTTCCCGATGATGTTGCCGCCCTGAAGGCGATGCTGATTGCGGCGCGGCTAAGCGAGGCGGCCAAAGACTCCGTGATAGCCAGCAAAGACGAGCACATCGCCCGCAAGGATGAGCGGATCGAGCGGCTTGAGAAGCTGGTAGCCGCCTTCAAACAAGCAGCCTTCGGGCGCAAATCCGAGAGGACCGATCCCGACCAGTTCGATCTGGCACTGGAGGACCTGGAAACGGCCATGGCCGCGATCCATGCCGAGGATGACGCGGACGTTCCTGCTGGAAACGGGATTGCCAAACCACGCGCGATCAATCGCGGTTCGCTTCCAAAGCATCTTCCGCGTGTCGAAGAGGTGATCGAGCCGGAAAGCCTGATCTGCGCCTGCGGCGGTTGCCTGCATTGCATTGGCGAGGATATCTCCGAGCGGCTGGACGTGATCCCGGCACAGTTCCGCGTCATCGTCACCCGTCGCCCCAAATATGCGTGCCGTGCCTGCACTGACGGTGTCGTTCAGGCCCCGGCTCCAGCACGGCTGATCCAGGCAGGACTGCCGACAGAAGCGACCGTCGCCCATGTGCTGGTCTCCAAATATGCCGATCATCTACCGCTTTACCGTCAGGCCCAGATCATGAACCGCCAGGGCATTGACCTCGACCGATCCACGCTGGCTGACTGGGTCGGTCGGGCAGCGTTCGAATTGCGTCCCGTCTTTGATGCGCTGATCGCCGACCTGAAGCGCTCATCCAAGCTGTTCATGGACGAGACCCGTGCCCCGGTTCTCGATCCCGGCTCGCACAAAACCAAGACCGGATACTTCTGGGCGCTGGCGCGGGATGATCGTCCTTGGAATGGCGGTGCTCCGCCAGGTGTTGCCTTTACCTATGCGCCCGGTCGCGGAGGCATTCATGCCGAACGGATATTGCAGGGCTTCTCGGGCATTCTGCAGGTCGATGGATATGCCGGATACAACAGGCTGATCGCACCGGAGCGTGTCGGTCCTGACATCCAGCTTGCCTATTGCTGGGCGCATGCCCGGCGCAAGCTGGTGGAGATCACCCGCAACGGCTCAGCACCGATTGCCGAGGACGGCGTCAAGCGCATCGGCGAACTGTACCGCATCGAAGCCGAACTTCGGGGCCTTAATCCGAAGGCTCGCTTGGCTGGGCGACAGGAGCGGTCAGCGCCACTGGTCGCCGACATGCAGGCCTGGCTTGTCCATCACCGTGCCCGTGTCGCAACGAAGTCGCCGCTCGGCGAGGCTTTGGCCTACATCGCCAAATACTGGGACGGCCTGAAGCTCTTCCTGACCGACGGACGCATAGAGATCGACAACAACACCGTCGAGCGGACCATCCGACCGATAGCTCTCAATCGCAAGAACGCGCTCTTTGCAGGCCATGACGCGGGAGCAGAGAATTGGGCGACAATCGCCTCGCTGATCGAAACCTGCAAATTCAATGCCGTCGATCCGCTGACCTATTTGACTGCGACGCTCACCGCCATCGTCAACGGTCACAGGCAGAGTTGCATCGATGAGCTTTTGCCGTGGAATTATTCGGGACGAACAAACGGCTGAAGTCTGCTGTCGGCCCGAAGCGGTCACTGGGGTTGCTCAAATTTACGCATCCCTTAATCTCTCCAAAGAGTTTGGAGAAGACTGACATGACATGGCTCATCGACTCTTTCTCAGGAATTGGGCCTATAAGATTTGACATGACTCCAGAGGATGTCGCCACACACATTGGAGCACCAGACCGGTCGAGACGCGGCCTTCGGCCTGATACGTTCAGTGAGCATCGCGGTACCAAAGCGCCAGTCGTACGCTATCGAGAAAATCGCGTGAGCGAGATCGAAGCCTTCTACGATATTGGGGTAGTTATGTTTCGAGGGATATCTGTTTTCGGAACGAACGGATTAAAGGTACTCCGCGCATTGGAAGAGCTAAACGGGGGAGCCGCGATTTCTGTTGGGATCATACTGTTCGACAAGCTCGGCTTAACGGTGGGCCGTCTGGATGAAGGTCCGCCCACAGGGCATTCGGTAACCGCCTTTGCATCCGGCACTTGGAACGGCAAAACCGATGACTTCACTAGCATCAGTTTCAATGACCGCTAATGGCGCATTCTTGCCATCAATGTCGTAGCGGCATTTTTCGGAAAGCCCAATCGAGCTTGCTCAATGTGCGAGGAAAACACCGCTTACCCTTTCCGAATTGATCTTCTTCATTTACCTGAGTGGAACTCGCACCCCTCGAGCTTCGTCGGAGGGAGCTGTACGGCACGCCTTCGGCTCCCGTCGCTTTGTTTGTGAGAAGCTACGGATCGTCTGGCTGAAAGGCGTGCAAGTAGAAGCTTGGTCCAGGAAGTTATAAAAGAGGGGATGGTCCGATGCCGAACATCTCTCGAATCAGACGTGCGACGTCATCACCGACGAAAGGCTTCGCAAGGGTGGGGATCCCGTCAAAAGAGCGATCAAGGCCTTTATTGCCGTAACCAGTGGCAAAGGCGAAGGGTATGCCGCGCTCTTTCAAGGCTTCTGCAATGGGGTAGCTCGGCTGGCCATCGAGATTGACGTCGAGGATCGCCAAATCGAAATCTCCCGTTCGGGCCAGTTCACGCGCATCCTCCAGCCGCGATGCAACAGCTCCGACTTCGTGGCCCAATTCCTCTAAGATGTCCTCCATCATCATCGCCACAAGCGCCTCGTCCTCGACCACCAAAATGCGAAGCTTCTTTGTTTCGGAGTTCATTTCTGTCCAATCGCTTGTGAGGGTGTTCAGGCTACCGGGGCATCGAGCGCAAAGATGATCCCGGATTCGGGGAAGGAAAGCTCCGCACGCGCGCCAAGTTCGCGTCCCAGGGCTTGTTCAAGCAAACGACTCCCGAAGCCCCTGCGGGTGGGAGACTTTACTGGAGGGCCGCCATATTCGGTCCAAAGCAGGCGAATGCTTCGGTCGCTGTCGGTACCCTTCACATCCCAATGAACGACAACCCTGCCGGCGCCGGTAGAAAGTGCCCCATATTTCACCGCGTTAGTCGCAAGTTCATGAAATGCCATCGACAGGGAAAGAGCCAGTTTCGGCCGCAGACGCAACGCCGGACCGGAAATTTCGAACCTGTTTGGTGAGTCCGGATGAATCGCGTGGATCGATCGTTCCAGAATTTCATGGATATCGGCACCCTCCCAACTTTCGCGCGTGAGCAGATCATGAGCCCTGGCAAGAGCGACGAGGCGGGTTTCGAACAGTTTGAATGACTGACTGCCACGTTCACCTCGGAACGTCTGGCCTGCCAGCGACTGCACGGTTGCGAGCGTGTTTTTCACCCGGTGATTAAGCTCGTTGACGAGCAGCTGACGGCGCCGCTCTTCCTGCCGACGCTCCGTGATGTCTCGGGCGATTTTCGAAGCGCCGATGATCTTGCCGGCCGCATTTCTCAGCGGAGAAACAGTCAACGAGATTTCGACCGGGGCACCGTTCTTTTTCACGCGGATCGACTCAAGATGTTCAAGGTGCTCGCCGCGGCGGATGCGCGAAAGGATCTCACGCTCTTCGTCCTGACGATCAGGAGGGATAAGAAGGTTGATCGGCCTGCCTATCACCTCAGAAGCTTCATACCCAAAGAGACGTTCGGCACCATCGTTCCAGGTTTGTATCACTCCGTGAATGTCTTTGCTGATGATCGCATCGTCAGAGAATTTGACGATAGCTGCCAGACGTTCGGAATATTCCTCGGCTTTCTTCCGATCCGATATGTCCACCAGCATGTTGATTGCGCCGATAAGCTTGCCGGCAGTATCGTGCAGCGGTGTCGGATAGGGGATGAAGGGGATACGCGTGCCGTCAGGCCGTTCTGCGATGGCTTCTTCGCCGCGAACCGCTCTGTCTTCCTTGAGTGCCACTGCCATCGGACATTCATCATGCGGCAGATAGGTTCCGTCAGGCCGATAGAGCCTCCAGGTGACACACCACTCGTCTCCAACCTGGGGAGTGCGACCAGCCATTTCCACGGCAGCCTTGTTGAAGAAAGTTATGCGGCCCTTTGCATCCGTCGTGTAGACCGCCGCTGGCAAGGCCTCAAGGAGATCGCTGAGATGTTTTTCGTTCTCCCGAATGCGATCTTCCATATATTTGGCTTCGGTGACGTCGATTAGAACTCGCACTCCGTAGCGAAATTTTCGTTCTGCATCACGCACGGACGAGCTATAGACATCAAGGTAAACAGGGGTACCGTCCGCCCTGCTCGCCTGTTTTCGCAAGGCATAGCTGTCAATCCTGCCGGCTACCTGCTGGGCATACAACCCGGCATCCTGGTCGCGATCATCGGGGTGCGTGTAGTCAAGGAATGTCAAGTTCAACAGCTCTTCCCTGGAACGTCCGAGGATTCGGCACAAGGCGTCGTTTACGCGTAGCAATCGCCCATCGGCGTCCGCCTCCGCTATTCCGATCGTCGCAGCCTGATAGGTCGCAGCGAGACGCTCATCGCTTTCACGCCGCGCGCTTTCTGCCTCGTATATGTCCGTTACGTCTGTGGTGAAGCAACGGGTATTGAGGAAGCGACCGTCTTGAAACCTGCTGTTTGACGTAATCATGACGCGTTTCGCCGATCCGTCTTTCGCACGCAGGCTAGCTGGATATCGATCGAGCTTTTCACCGCAGCTCAGTTTTCCAAGTATCTCCTCGATGGCCGACGAGTCCGTGTGGAATTCCGCGACATGTCTGCCGATATATTCCTCCGGAGCATACCCGAGGAGGTTGAGCTCGGCCTTGTTTGCCCTCAAGATGGTCCCGTCGCGACTGACGATATGAAGACCGATAGCGGCGTTCTCGAAGAAATCCTCCAGATCGTCCGTTTTCTGCCGCGCTTCCTCCTCGAGCTGCTTTTGTTTCGAAATATCCTGGAAACAGTTGATGGCGCCTTGAATCTCACCTCTTTGGTCGCGTAGCGGCCGGATATTGACCAAGGCAATGAATCGAGTTCCGTCAGGTCGCTCAATCGTCACCTCCGCATTGCGAGTGGCATGCCCGGTTCTGATCGCCTCGGCCATCGGACAATCCTCATGAGCGAGTGCGGTTCCATCGACAAGATATAGGCGATGGGAGCCGCAGAAACGCTCTCTGGGATGCTGCAGAGACGGGCGCCTTCCCCACAGCTCCGCAGCTTCGGCATTGTAGCGCATCAGCCATCCGTCACGGTCGCATACATACACGGCGCCGGGAATAGCATCGAGCAAGACCGGCGTCCCACCAACAATCGCTTCATACTCGGTCAGTGGCGCGATCGCCCGGAGTTCTTCGACATTCGACATTCAGCCCCTGCACTTTCCCATTTACCCAACTCGCTCGCATCTCTCGACCGGACGCTGGACTCGACCCAACTTCCCGTAACGGCTTCAAAGCTAAATGGTTCCATGCCGATCCGACAGCTGCATCTCTGTGTTTAGCAGGTCAGAAACAGCCTGTTGAAAGCTCCCCCTCTGTCGCGGATCTCTCCCGAGAGCTTAGCAGTTCCCCCACACGGATTCGAAATCGGTGAAATACGGATTGCGGCTGCCGTTGCGACAAATATATATCGAGCCCGCCGCCGCTGGGCTAACTGCATGGCCTTTGCTAAGGCGGCCGAGCCGCCTCGTCTGGAGGAAGCCCGTCCACGCTCGGATTGTTTTGTTGCACGATTTGCGGCTCGTAGGGATCTTTCCGTCGCACCGCGTGCGGATAGTGGCGGCGACGGAGTCGTTCGTCTTGATGAGATCAGAACTCGAACCCCAAGCCCAACTGGCCTAAGAAGCTGATTTTCTTGAAGCTCTGTGGCTTAGCCCCTATTCGGCAACATCAGCTGCTTCTGGTTCCGCATTAATCGGACCAGGATGGGCTCAACGCACAAATTGCTGTAGGCACGACGAAGCGATCTGATCGTAACCCTAAACTTCTCTGGAGTGATTGTAAGCTTCGTGCTACACATTCCGCGGAAATGTAGTGCGAAGGTGGCAAATGCCAACACCTCATAATCCTCCGGCCGCTGTGCGGCGCGCTCTGCGCAAACTGGGCGCAGACATACACGACGCTCGCCGGCGTCGCCGCCTGCCTATGGCTGTCGTCGCCGAGCGTGCCTTTACCTCACGCTCAACGCTTCAAAAGATCGAAGCCGGGGACACCAATGTCAGCATCGGCATCTACGCAGGCGTTCTACAGGCACTCGGCTTGCTAGAGGGACTGAGCCAGGTCGCCGACATCAGAAACGACAGCGTCGGTCAGTCGCTCGCCAGTGCACAACTCCCTAAACACGCCCACCCAAAGCGATCGCCGGGATCGCGTGATGGCTGATTTCGAAGTTCATCTCGACTTACACGGCCGCACACGTCCGATCGGGCTGGCGCGGAGTAATCGGGTGCGTGGTGCCGAGACGATCATGTTCGAGTATGACCGAGCCTGGCTTGAGGACACTGACCGCTTCTCGCTTGAGCCCGCGCTAGCCCTTACTCGGGGCGCTTTTGCGCCACCTGCCGGCCTTGCAACCTTTGGCTCCATTGGCGACTCTGCGCCCGATACCTGGGGTCGGCGCCTGATGCAACGCTCCGAGCGGCGTACGGCTGAGCGTGATGGCCGGGCCGTCCGCACACTGGCGGAAAGCGACTATCTGCTTGGCGTCGCGGACGAGACACGGCTCGGCGCGTTCCGCTTTCGCTGGGCTGGCGAGGAGCAATTCGAAGCGCCGGCCCGCGCCGGCGTCCCCGCCCTCATCGAGCTCGGCCGCCTGCTGCAGATCACCGAACGCATCCTGCGCGATGAGGAAACCGACGAAGACCTTCAACTTATCTTCGCACCTGGCTCGTCGCTTGGTGGAGCGCGGCCGAAGGCTTCTGTCATCGATCAACATGGCCATCTCTCGATCGCCAAGTTTCCTAAGGAAACCGACGATTACAGCATAGAGACATGGGAAGAGATTGCTATGCGACTGGCTGAACAAGCCGGCATAGTCACTCCCCTGCACGAACTCATTGACGTCGCCGGAAAGAAGGTCATGCTCTCGCGTCGCTTCGACCGCAATTATAGTGTCCGCCTCCCATTCCTTTCCGCGATGGCGATGATGGGCGCAATGGACGGCGAGCGTGGCAGCTACCCGGAGATCGTGGACGTCCTGGCTGAGCACGGCGCACAGGGAAAAACCGATTCCAAAGCGCTCTATCGCCGCGTCGCCTTCAATGTGCTGATCTCCAACGTCGACGACCACCTGCGAAATCACGGGTTTCTGTGGCTTGGCAAAGGCGGCTGGTCGTTGTCCCCTGCCTATGACCTCAATCCGGTGCCTACCGACGTCAAAGCACGCATCCTGACGACCAACATCGACCTCGATGACGGCACCTGTTCGCTTGATCTGCTGGAAGAAGCTGCCGGTTTCTTCTCGCTCACGCTCGCACAGGCACGTGCTATCATCAAGGAAGTCGCGACCTCCACCGCGACGTGGCGCGAGACCGCAAAAGCAGTGGGTGCGCGGTCGGCAGAGATCAACCGTATGGCTAGCGCTTTCGAGCACGATGATTTGCAGCGAGCGCTAGCCCTATAACGAGAACCCTCCTCCAGCACCAAGCTCAACGGGGGGAAGGCGCGAACAAGTTGCCGCGCCAGGACATGCAGGACATTTGTATGGCAGCCATTTGGGAGAGCAAGGTTGCCGATCCGAGGAAGGCTGGCGAAACTGCCTTCCGTTGGGTCCGCCGGCTCCTGCCAAAACACATCCATAGCACCCCACCATCCTGACCGTCCGCCATCATGGAGCAACTCCAGATTTCGAAAGCATGTCGATTGAGCGCGGCGGGCAGTTCGGATTAGAATATCGACCTAGGTAGGGCTCGGGCGCGGGCTCTCCGCCCCAGACCCAATGCTCCTGAGGTGTATCCGATACATTGCCTTGAAATCCGCGAAGTTTGCAAACCCGTCGAGGCGAGCCGCCCTGACTATGGTCGTCGGGGCAACCGAACATTCGATGGCGATTGATTGCAACGTCCCGAAGGCAATCAACTCCGGTTTTTCGAGCGCCTTACGAATGACGCGTTCCGACTGCCAGTTGAAAACGACCACCCGTGCCGCGATCATGTTCTTCAGATCGCGCAAGTTCTTGGGTTGGACGACCGAAGTTGCCGTGTCAGTGTCATGCCGATCGATACCGCATTGGAGCTATTGCCCTTGGCAGACAAAGCCTACTTTGCGTCGTCAATCGTCGTATCCACCCAGCCGCCTGCCCGGCGGCTTCTGCGAGAACTGGCTTGGGCGCCTTAAAATATTGTCGAGAGGCAACTCACGCTTTCGACGAACGAAGTCGATCGCGTCGTCCAGTGTTGAAAACTCATTTGGCAACGTAAGGTGCAGGAAGAGCGCTACGACTGCGACCGAACGAGACGGCCACCACGACAATTGACGAGAACGCTGCCACGTTCGCGAAGCGGATAGGACGGTTTGTCAGGCAGGATCTGTTCAAGGGCGGCACGAAGGATATAGTGGGCGGCAACCATCTGGGTATCTGGATTTCCGACGCCGTCTATCAGGCCCACCTTGTAATAGCGAATCTCCCCCACATGGCCAAAGGAACAAATCTAGACGAGGTCAACTAACGTGAAAGAAACCGGCAGTTCTCATCTTGACATTTGTTGCTGCTTATTGCCCGTGCGATCACCTCCGCACACCGTGCCCTAAAGGCCGTCAAGTGAGGGTCACAACGTTGCCGAGGCCACACTGCGCACTAATTGCAAAGACTTGGCGAGCGCGACTGACACATCAACGTCTTCGAACAACGCCAAGATCACGGAGGCGGAATTGGAAAATGACCTCGGGCCCCATCGCGTCTATTCGACCTTGCCATCCTCCCCTTCACGCATGCCTGCCTTCGCCAGTGTACTCGCTGTTATTGCTATTCTGTATTTCGCCAAGGAAGTACTTCTTCCTCTAGCAATCGCAGTCCTGTTGACTTTCGCATTGGCTCCCATCTCCTCGCGTCTTCGAAAGCTGGGCCTGCCCCGTGTTCCGGCGGTCATAGTCACTGTCGTGCTCGCTTTCCTTGTCCTCGTCCTGTTCGGGCTTGTGGTAGCGGGTCACGTTTCCGAAGTCGCCCAGAACCTTCCGGCTTACCAGGATAACATCATAGCAAAAATTCGGTCTCTCCAGGAAAGTGGAACGGATAGCGGTATTGTGCGGCGCCTGACCTCCGTCGTTGAGAGCGTCGGTCGTGAGCTCAGCAACGCCGAGGAGCGCCCACTTGCTCCAGGTACCGGATCAAGACCAAGGGAGCCCGTGCTCGTCGAAATATTCGCGCCTAGCAGACCGATTGAAACGCTTACCAGCCTGATTGGTCCTCTGCTTGGCCCTATCGCCTCTTTGGGTTTGATCATCGTCGTCGTGATATTCATGCTGTTAGAGCGGGAAGAGCTTCGCGACCGCTTTATCCGGCTCGTTGGCTATGGGGATCTCCATCGCACAACAGAAGCCATCCAGGAGGCGGGAAGCCGCGTCGCGCGGTATCTTCTTATGCAGTTGGTCGTGAACTGCGCTTACGGCGTTCCATTGGCGCTCGGACTGTGGGCTCTTGGCATTCCAAATCCAGCGCTCTGGGGGATGCTGGCGATCGTCCTGCGATTTGTCCCCTATATTGGGCCTGTAATCGCGACCGTTCTGCCGCTGTTCCTGGCATTTGCGGTCGACCCCGGCTGGAGCCTTGTTCTCTGGGTTGCAGCCATCTTCGTCGTGCTGGAATTGACCAGCAACAACGTCATAGAGCCCTGGCTTTATGGTTCTCGTACCGGACTCTCTCCGCTGGCAATCATCGTCGCGGCGATTTTTTGGGCATGGCTGTGGGGGCCAGTCGGTCTTGTACTGTCCACGCCGTTGACCGTGTGTCTTGCAGTGCTGGGGCGGTACGTCCCGCAGTTCGAATTCCTCGAGGTGGTTTTTGGTAGTGATCCGGTGCTCGATCCCAAGGAGCGGCTGTACCAGCGGCTTCTTGCCGGCGATCCGGACGAGGCGACCGATTACGCTGAGGAATTCCTTGAGGAGGATTATCTGGAGCATTACTACGGAAAGGTTGCCATTCCCGCCCTTCTACTCGCGGAGAAAGATAGGCGTCGAGGTGTCTTGACCGCGGAGCAGATGGAACAGGTGTTCGGGACCGCCATCACGCTGGTCTCGAACCTTGGGGAAATTGCGCAGGAAGAAGAGGAAGAGGAAGAGGAGGAAAAAGAAGAAGAACAGAAAGAGAAGGAAGCGGCAGGTCGGCCCAGCACTCGCCCCAAGGAAGGGAACGGGGATGACGGCGAACTGCCTGACGGACGCGGCAAGACCGTCTTTTGCGTCGGAGGCAGGGGCCCGCTCGACGACGCGTCGGCTGCGATGCTCGCTCAAATTCTTCAGGTGCAGGGAGCCGAGGTGGTTGCAGCAAGGCATTCTGACATCCCCAATCGTCGCGCCATGAGCCTCATTCCGAAACAATCGAATGCCATCGTGGTTTGCTTCCTCAACGAGGACTCGGCAAGGCACGCCAGCATACTTATTCGTCGGTTCAAGCGCATATACCCGGCCATCCGCGTCGGCGCGGTCCTTTGGGTGGAAAACCAGGAGGAAAGGCAACCGCTTGCGCTTCGGGAGGCGGATTTCGTCGCCACCACCTTGACCTCCGCTGCCTGCGAGGCACTCGCCGATGCACCGGCATCACTGGTGACGACGGCGCGCAAGATCCGGACCAGGCGATCCCAGAGCAAGACAGGCATAACCGCGGCGCGGTCCGGGATTTAGCCGGGAACCCGAAACCAGATGTGATGAGACAAGAAGTTCTGGTTTACGTATTCTCTTCACTATTTTGTATTGCTCGACGGATTGCCTCTGTCGTTGTGGCGCTCCCGTGTAGAACCTGGCCCATAGTGCCTCCCTCCATTCTAAGGAAAATAATGCACCATCAAATGCCGGGACTAAACACCTAGTCTCTGGTTTTCCGCAGAAAGCACCTTTCTAACGAAAAACCGTCCAGGTGTACGGTCGTCCCCTTCGAGTTCCCCAAACTGCTCATAACCAAGCTTTAGGTAGAACGGTTTTGCTTGGAAGTCGTAGGTGTCTAGGAAGATGCCCAGATATCCCCGTTCGCGGGCAATGCGCTCCGCCTCTCCCATTAATTGACGCCAAGACCCTTTCCTCGGAGTGCCTCAGGCACAACTAAATACTTGACGAACAGCCAATTGAGTTCATCGAACGCGTACAGGCCGCCGACGATCTCCGCAGTCTCGGGTTGCCTCAAAACTATACCAAGATGAGGCCATGCCGCTATGGTCGCGGTGTGGCGGCTATTGAAGGCCACCAGCGGTTTAAGGAGGTGGTCAAGCTGATCTGCGGTCGGCTCGGCCGAGAGGGTTTCTACGATTGCAATCATCGCGCGAGAATGCGTCAATGGATGGCGGTTGTCTAGTCGATCGTTGCGGCTGTTCGTCCGCTTAGGGCCGAAAGCAGATAAGACGTTGCGCCTCGCACCGCACTCCGTTAAGAGACCGCATCCTTGTCTTCCGCGAGAGTGTGCGCCACGATCGCATTTGCATGCCCGTGGCCCATTCCGTGTTCGCTCTTCAATATGCCGACAAGTTCCATGTGCTTCGCAGGATAGTGCTTTCGCACGAACGCTTGCCAGTCGTCGATGGGACGGCCGTATTTCTTCTCGATTGATGGGAAATAGGAAGCAGGTCCTTTGATCTTCTCGGTGGTCATCGCGCGTCATCCCCTTTTCGTGCCGCATCGATCACTGCCACGTCGATTTTCCTCATCGTCATCATTGCGTCGAACGCGCGCTTTGCTTGTTCGCCACCTGCTGCAAGCGCGTCCATTAGAATGCGAGGTGTGATCTGCCAGGATACTCCCCACTTATCCTTGCACCAGCCGCATTCACTTTCCTGACCGCCATTGCCGACGATGGCGTTCCAATAGCGATCTGTTTCTTCCTGATCCTCAGTACTGATCTGGAATGAGAAGGCTTCGCTGTGCTTGAATGTGGGGCCGCCATTCAATCCGATGCACGCGACACCTGCCACCGTGAACTCGACGACCAACACGTCTCCCTCGTCTCCGTCGGGGTATTTGCCGGGCGCGCGGATGATGGCTCCGATCTTGCTGTCTGGGAAGGTATCGGCATAAAAGCGGGCGGCTTCCTCAGCGTCGTTGTTGTACCATAGACAAATGGTGTTCTTAGACATCGCGTCGTCCTCCTGATCGTTGTCCTTCAGATCGAGAGCCCGACCTGATGATACGATGACGCACCAGCTTCCACCGATCCGACATCATGATCAAAATCGCTGCTCTTTTTTAACCCGTCGCGTTTTGGCAGGCCGAACCCTCGGGCCGACAGGCAACCTCGGCCGCTTTGCGAAGAGGACTGCCATGAATTCTCCGTTTCGACATCTCGGCTTTGCTTGTGCAGTCGTCGTTGGCGCTCAAGATGGGCTGCCTCATCGCCTTTGGTCGGTCGAATGGTTCATTTCTCCCGGCGAAGTCGAGCCTGCGTCCACTTCGGACGAAGCGCGGACAGGCGATTGCGTGCGTGAGCGGAAGCCGGATGACCTCTCAGGTCGCCACAACCAGAATTCCAGTGTAGGTAAGGTGATGCAGCAGTTGATCCGCTCCGTGTGAGGCCCAGTAGGCTCGGGTCGTCATGGCAACCGGGTAGAGGTGCGAATGTACCGCCTTCACGTGGTCAATCAGGTAGTGGATCAGAAATTCTGCCACCGCCAGGAGCGTGACCGTCTTGGCATCCAATCCGAATAGCAAGAGCCCCGGAATGGTGCCGGCCACGTGGATCGCTGCATGGGCATAGCCACCTGGATGATGGAGATCGCCCTTGCCACGAAGGACCCAGCCCGGTTGCAGTAGATAGTCAGCCGCGAAGTGCTTCGCCTGTAGCCAAGCCAGCAGGCTTATGAGTGAAAATGCACTCTCCATGCTGCCTCCTCCCTCAAGTCGGGGCTGATTTCCTCTCCAAGGTGAAAATTGGCACCGGTTGCGACTTGCCGCGCACCATCGCTTCGCCCAGCGAGCGCGTATCGACCTGATTGCAGGTTCGCTCCAACGTCTCGCCACTCAGCACGATCTCTACGCCATTGTCTTTCGCGACGCCGACGAGACGGCTCGCGAGATTCACGGCATCGCCGATCGCAGTATAGCTCAAGCGTTCGGCCGAGCCGATATTGCCGACGAGAGCCGTGCCGCTGTTGATGCCGATCCTGACCCTCACCGCGTCGTGGTGGGGTGCCAGCGGCGGCATGGCATGCATCGCATCACGGATGGCGGCGGCGGCACGGCAGGCGCGCAGTGCATGATCGGGCTCGTCGTTCGGCGCGTTCCAGATAGCCATGACGGCGTCACCAATGAACTTGTCAACGGTGCCGCCCTCGGCGTGGATCGCGGCGATGGAGAGCGTGAGGAAGCGGGTGAGGTGCGGCTCGACACCGGCGCCGAGTTCCTCTGTCATCTCGGTGAAGCCAGGAAGGTCGGCGAACAGGACAGTGATGTCGGTGAGCTTGCCGCCGGGCTTGGGCTCTATGCCGCCATCGACCAGTGGCCGAACCACATCCAGTGGCATGAAGCGAGCGAAGGCCGATAGCCCTGACGACATCCGTTTTAGCGTCACCGAAAAGTCGTTGAGTTCAGCCAGCATCGTAGGCGTGTGGCTGACTGCACCGAGTTCAAAGCGTTCGACCGCGTGCAATTGCTGGGCAAGCCGGGCAAGCGGCCGGGCGAAGAGCAGGCGAGCGAAAACAATGGCCGTGACGGCGGCGAGCAGCGCGATTCCCGCAATGATGAAGAGCACGCGCTTGGTGTTCTCGTCGATATCGCCGGCAAAGGTGGAGCGCGGAATGGCCGTCAGCAACCGCCAATCCTCGAACGGCAGCGTGTTGGACGAAATGAAGACCGGGCCGATCGCGTCGCTCTGCTGAAGTGTGCGGAAGGCACTACCAGGATTGGCCTTGCGTGCTGACGCGACGGCGGCGGAAAGCGCATCGGCCTTTGGAAAATCAGCGAGATGGGCGGCCATGACGCCGTCTGACGGCTCTGATGTCGCGAGAACCACATCGTCCTTAGCGAGCACATAGACTTTGCTCTCTGAGGGGATATTGAGATCCTGCAGCGTCAGTGACAATTTCCGCAGGCTGACGGCCACCATGACGACGCCTTCGAGCCGACCGAAGGCCTCGACACGCTTGGAAAGCACGATCGACGGCTCGAAGCCGCTGGGCAGGATATCGACGACAGTCCAGGACGGATCTCTGCTGTCCCTACCCTTGCGATACCAGGACGAGCCTTCCGTCACATAGGCGCTCTCGCTCTTGACACGCTCTTCGAAGAATATGTCGCCGGGGATGGGCTTGTGTCGGTCACGGCGCAGCGTGCGAGGTTCGCCGGGCGCGGCTTTGCCGATTTCGACCATCTCGATCCGGCCATCGGAGGCGGCATGTGAGCCGAAGAAGCGACCATCGGTGAAACCGAACCCAATCCAGGCGATCGCCGGCTGCTCTCGCAGCAACGAGAGAAATAAGAACTCCCGCTTGACCTCGTCGTCGGGCTTGATGGCGCCCTGGAAGAAGACGGAGCGGACTATTTCCGCGGTGCTCGAAACGAGTGCGAGTTGCGAGGCGAGTTCGTTGCGGACGGCCCCAGTGCTCTGCGCATCCAGAGCCGCCACGACTTTTTCCACATTGGCGCTCGCGGTACGTTGCCAGATCAGATGTACGAAGACAGCGGTCGAGATGACGGCAAGCAGCAGCAGTATGGTGACTGCGCGGCCCATCTTCACGCGGGGAAGGAAATCAGCGCTCATGGCGGTCGGTGATGAGTCGGGCGCTGCGCTCATAGCGAAGATAGGCCAGA
>NZ_JAWDIV010000036.1:0-48627 GCF_032464655.1 Rhizobium sp. 25PS6 | reverse complement strand
GCTTCCCAAACAGTAAAACATAAATTTGAGAGACAATTCCTGTGCTTGTCACAGGAATCCAGTGCGCCCAAGTCCTTGGGCGCGGGAGTTTCTTCTTTGCAGTAGAGTCATTCACGGCGCGGGCGCGCCGTGGCTAGATTCCTGTGACAAGCACAGGAATGAGGGAGGAGAAGTGGGCGCCTGCCGGTTCGCGCAAGTCGGCGGCAGCTTCAGGTTAGGTTGCGGTTGTCGAGCAGTTGCACCAACGGCAGCTTCGCGCCGCGGCGGTCTTTGCGGCGTCGTAAACTTTCTCTATTTCTTTCGTCGTTTCATCATGGCCTCCAAGGGTATCGCCAATGGGATGGGAAGCACTCGTGCAATGGGGTGAAGGCGCGGTTCGCATCGAACGGCTCACGGGTGGCGTTGCCAACGACGTGTGGAGCGTTCGCGTCCACGGGCAGCTCGCGGTCGCTCGTCTCGGTTCCAGGAGCGACGCTGATCTTACATGGGAAGCCGAGCTGCTCCAATACCTCGACCGCGAGGGCATGACCGTTCCGGTACCGATCCCGACGATTGACGGCCGGCTGTTCGTGGACGGTCTGGTGGTGATGAAATACATGGAGGGCGGACCGCCCGAGACCGGGTCCGACTGGCGTCGCGTCGCCGACACGCTGCGCGAGCTGCATCGGTTGACGCAGGGCTGGCCGCAGCGCCCAGGCTGGCGATCGTCGAGCGACCTCCTGCATACTGAGACCGGAACGAGGATCAACCTTACTGCGATGCCGCCTGAGGCTGTTATTCGATGTCGAGCAGCGTGGGCGCGGCTCACCGGGCGTCAGACATGCGTCGTCCACGGCAACCCCAACAGCCCCGGCAACGTCCGCATCACCGCAGATCGGGTCGCGTTGATCGACTGGGATGAGGCACATGTCGACGTCCCCGACCTTGACCTGGTGCTGCCAGACAACGCTGCCGGCCTCGACGACGGCGCGTATGACATCGCCGCGCAGGCCTCAGCCGCATGGGAAGCCGCCGTCTGCTGGCAGGACGAATACGCCGTCAGGCGGCTTGCCGAGGTTCGAGCGGTCTGAGCAGTTTGAGTTGAAGGCGAGCTGTCACACGCTCGCGCTGAGCGTGATGAGAAGTTCATCCAACTGCTCGAACTGCTCGGGCAGGGCGTCTTCCATGCCGACGAACGACTGGTCGAGCGCTTCCTTCGAGGGATAGAGTTCCCGCAGGACCAGCAGCGTCCTGCCGTCCTCTTCCTCGAAGGCCACGGTGGTGACGGCGCCCTCCTCCCCGCCTTCGTCATTGGTCCAGACGAGGCGCGATGGCGGCGACACGTCGAGATACTTGCCGAAGAACGCCATGGCGTCGGCGGCGTCGTGTCCGAACGTGATGCGATAGCTGCCCCCGGTGCGAACATCCATCTCGCAGGAAAGCAGGGGCACGCCCATCGACTTCGGCGCCCACCACAGCTTGAACAATTCGGGCTTGGTCCACGCGTCGAATACGAGGTGAACCGGGCCGTTGAAGGTGCGCGTCACCACGAGTTCAAGCTCGGATCTCCGTTCGACCACCGTGCGGCCGTTACTCGCTCTGTCCCCCATCGACTTTCTCCTTCCGTTTCAGGGCCTCGATGACGCCATCAAGCGCGTCGAAGCGTGCGCTCCAGATCTGGCGGCGCGCTTCGATCCAGTTCACCTCTTCCTCGAGCCCGCGTGAGCCCAGCCTGCAGGTCCGCACACGGCCGACCTTCTCCGTCGTCACCAGCCCCGCCTGCTCCAGGACGCCGATGTGCTTCTTCATGCCCGTGAGGGTCATGTGGAACGTCTCTGCAAGCTGCGTGATCGAAGCATCGGCACTGCCGAGCTGCTCCAGAACACCGCGTCGCGTGGCGTCCGAGAGCGCGGCAAAGGAGGCATCAAGGCGGGCTGTCGAAAACTGAACCATATAGTTCAGTATCTAGCATATGGGTCAACGTCATGCAATGGGGCCGAGATCGGCCGGAGGCTAGCGGCTAGCGGCTAGCGTTGGAAAGTGAGGTGGATGGTGCCGCTCGGTGACGTTTCCGCCTTGACGGTGTAGCCAGCTTCCAGGCCGCGCAGATCGTCCCACAGGCGGATGCCTCGCCCGAGCAAAATCGGCGTGATAGCAATATGAAGGCGGTCGACAAGGCCAGCTTTGAGATAGTCGCGAACGACGGTAGGACCACCGCCTATCCTCACATCCTTGCCGTTTGCGGCCCTCACGGCCTGCTGGAGCGCATCATCAGGGCTGGTATTGAGAAAGTGGAAAGTCGTGCCACCGACCATCTCCACGGAGGGCCGCGACTTGCGGGTGAGGACGAAGACCGGACAGCCGAACGGCGGCTCGTCGCCCCACCAGCCACGCCAGTTCGGATCGTCGGGAAAGTTGTGGAGACCGAACATGCCGGCGCCCATGATCTCGGCGCCCACATTCTCGAAATATTCCTTCGCATAGTCGTCGTCGAGACCTGTGGTCCCTGCTCCCGTCGTATCCTTGAGCATGCGCTCACGGAACGTTCGCGTTGCCGCATACGCGCCGACGAGACGCGGCCAGTCCTCGCCGAACGGGCTTTCGGGCGTCTGGTCCGTCGTTGTCGCGAAACCATCGAGCGAGATCATGAGATCGACACGAACTACCACTGGGAATCCTCCTTGCGGGTTATTTGCACCACAGCCGCCCTACCATTCAGGGCTGAATACTAAGGCAACTGCCTTCATATTTGGAGCCGGACACTAAGGCAAGTACCTTTTTATCCTTGACCGCCGCCACCGACCATTTTACGGATTAATATGCCTTACCACTCGACCCCCCTCGACCTCGCCTTTCACGCTCTCAGTGACCCGACCCGCCGTGCCGTGGTGTCGCGTCTGGTCGAGGGCGAGTTGCCGGTCAGCGCGCTTGCCGAGCCTTTCGACATGGCGCTGCCCTCCTTCGCCCAGCATCTCAAGGTGCTTGAGGATTGCGGGCTGATCGCCAGCGAGAAGCGCGGGCGCAGCCGCTGGTGCCGGCTGGTGCAGGCGCGTTTCGACGAGGCGGCGGACTGGATGGTATCGGAGCGCCGGCGCTGGACCGAGCGGTTGGATCGCCTGGAAGTCTACCTGGACAAAACCGAAGAGGATGATCAAGGACATGGCAAGCCTGTTTGAGACATGGTCGCTCGACCGCGAAATCGTGCTGGTGAAGCTGCTCAACCACCCGCGCGACAAGGTCTTTGCCGCCTGGATGGATCCCAAGGCGCTTGGCGAATGGTACGGCCCGGCCGGCCTCAGCATCGAGACCCACGAAGCCGATATCCGCGAGGGCGGGGTCTGGCGGTTCGACATGGTGGGCGTGTTCGAGGGCCGGGAGCAACGCT
Organism: Rhizobium sp. 25PS6; assembly: GCF_032464655.1. Lineage (NCBI taxonomy): Bacteria > Pseudomonadati > Pseudomonadota > Alphaproteobacteria > Hyphomicrobiales > Rhizobiaceae > Rhizobium > Rhizobium sp. 25PS6. Next base: position 45,263 of record NZ_JAWDIV010000036.1, on the reverse strand, counting down.
TCCCGAACCTCATGCGCTTTCTGGAGATCCTGCCGAACGAGCGGATCGTGATGGACTATGGCACACCCGATCCTGACGACCCCGACCGTTTCCGCGCCACGGTGACCTTCGACGAGCAGGCCGACGGCAAGACGGTGCTGACCATGCGCCAGCTCCACCCCAGCGCCAAGCGCCGTCAGGTGGTCATCGGCTTCGGCGCGGTGGAATACGGGCTGCAGACGCTGGATGGCCTCGCCGCCTGGCTGGACCGCTGAGCCTTGGCCGCGCGGTGCCGTCCGGGAGGGGACGGAGGCGCGGCCACAGGGAGCAAGCACGAGAGGCGACATCTCGGTCAACCCCTCGCCAAGTACTGTCATCCTCAATTTTGTTATGCCGGGAAGCAACTCTGCACTAGAAAGCGGCCATTTACTGATTTCACAAAGTACAATAGGGTGACAATCAGAGGGGAACGCAATGACGGACGGAACGGATATTCTTGATGCCGTCGTCGTCGGCGCCGGTTGGGCGGGGCTGGGCGTCAGTCATGCGCTGACGCAACGCGGCCTGCGTCATAGAGTGTTGGAGCGAGGTCGCATCGGCGAGACTTGGCGGGCCCAGCGCTGGGACTCCTTTCGGATAAACACACCCAACAGCCAAACCATCATGCCCGGGGATAGCTATGTCGGCCCCGATCCCGACGGTGCAATGACAAGCGGTGAGTTTGTCGCGCTGCTGGAGGACTATGCCGGCCGGCATGGCCTCCCGGTGGAAACCGGTACGCCGGTGACCGATCTTGTCGCGAGCGATGGCCTGTATCGGGTGGCCCTTCCGCGCGGCCCCCTTTGGGCGAGGAATGTGGTGATCGCGAGCAGCAACCAGAATTGCCCGGTGCGCCCGCCTTTCTCTGCCTTGTTGCCGCCCGAAGTCCAACAGATCGATGCATCGGCGTACCGCAACGCATCTGCTCTCGACAGTGGAGCCGTGTTGGTGGTCGGCAGCGCCCAATCTGGCGGCCAAATCGCCGAGGACCTGATCCAGGCAGGGCGAACCGTGTTTCTTGCAACGGGCCGGGTCGGCCGGCTGCCCCGAATGTACCGAGGTCGTCACATCAGTGTGTGGCTGGTTCTGAGCGGACGGATGGATATAACGCGCCGGGAAATTCTGGAACAGGGGCCGATCCCTGGAAGACCGCTCCAAGGAGCGCTCCATACGATCAGTCTGCAGTCCCTCAGCGCGCAAGGCGTTGTCCTGCTGGGCCGGCTCACGGGCGTCGATGGCGGCGGCTGCCTCTCGTTCAGCGACGATGCAGGAGAGCATGTTCGCCACGCAGACGAGGGCTCCGCTATGGTTCGCAGCCTGATCGATGAGTACATCGCCCGCAACGGGATCGATGCCCCGATGGCTGAGGCGGACCCGGCGGAGGTTATTGGTGCGCTTCTGCCGAATCCACCAATCCGATCAATTGATCTCGCCGCGCGGGGGATCACAACGGTGATCTGGTGCACTGGGTTCAGAGGGGATTTCGGGTGGGTGCGTGTTCCCGATGTGCTCGATGCACGAGGCCAGCCATTGCACGAGAACGGGTTCGCGAGCGTTCCTGGCGTCTATTTTGCCGGCCTGCCTTTCGCGATCTCGCGACGGTCGGGCACAATATTGGCAATCGAGGAGGAGGCAGCCCTGTTGGCCGACGATATCCGACGTCGTTTGGATGCCTGATGACGCTCGCCGGGACCGTCCATCGTCCCGGCCCTTGAGCCTGCCGTTCAGGCCGCGGCAGCCGCTCTGTTATTTTTGTTGCGGCGAAGCCTTCCCTCTGCCAGCAGTTCGCGGGTCTGCTGGAGACCTGCCCCGGCGCGTACGATCGGCGGCTCGCTGTTTATCTGGACCCGCCCATAGCAGGTACGATCTAACCCATCCGGATGATTGTAATCACTGGTCCGATCTGTAGTTTAGAGCAGGTTTCCGGCGACTCCGCGCGAAATGGTCGTCGATGGGGGCTCGATCTTCGCGACGAACTGTCCTTTCAAAGATCATGCCCGAAGAAAGCAGATGTGGCTGGTTTAAAGGAGCCTTCCTGGCTGGAGCAGCCTTGATCGGTCCGATAGGCTCCATGTGATCGGATGATGTTTGAAAGGTAACGACATGCGCAAAACACTGGCAGTCGGCCTGGCCGCCTTGATCGCCATCTACTTTCTCGGCGGCATGAGCGCGAGACATCAGATCTTTCCTTGGCCACAACTTTCCGCGCTGAAAAAAATGGTTGGCGGAGAGAAGGTGGCGGCTCCAAGCCGTTATACGTTCGACGACAAGGAACGGCTCATCGGGGATGAATCGAAAACGCTTGTGACCTGCCCGGCTCAGACCGACCGAACTGCTGTCCTGCTCATTCTTGGCCAATCGAACGCGGCCAACTACGGCGGACAACGGCACAGGTCGAATTATGGCGCTCGCGTTGTAAACGCCTTTGACAAACGCTGCTTCATCGCGGCGTCGCCACTTCTTGGATCGACCAATACCAGGGGAGAGTTTTGGACGCTGCTTGCGAACAATTTGATCGCATCAGGACAAAATGACAACGTCATCCTCGCACCTCTCGCCTATTCCGGATCTGAGGTCGCACGATGGGCGGCAGGTGGTGACTTCAATCCCGTGCTGGTCGATACAGTGAAAAAGCTTCAGGATTCCGGTTACCGGATAACCAACGTCCTCTGGGTGCAAGGAGAGGCGGACCTCGTTATCGGCACCCCTGCGGAGGCCTACCAGGAACGTTTCATGTCGATGGTCGACACATTGCGTCAGCACGGCGTCGAAGCACCTGTTTACATTTCGACCGCATCGAAATGCCTCGAACCGAGCAACGGCGGCTTCAAGGAGCATATTCCGGACAATGCGGTCGTGCGGGCGCAACTGGCCCTGTCAAAAAGCGGCCACGGTATCCGAGAGGGCGTCAATTCCGACGCGTTACTCGATGGAGACGACCGCTACGACGATTGCCATTTCGGGGCCACAGGCGGGGAGAAAGTGTCGCAGGCCTGGCTGAACCTTCTGCGCTCCGATGGCCACCTGGAAAGCTCGCGATAGTCTGGCCTGAACCGATTTTCGCGCCTTCGCGAGCCATATGGATGCCAGCAAGATTAACTCCCGCCCGGTGAGCGCTGCACCGGCAAGGCGCTTGTCCGCTTTGGCCGACAAGCGGCTCGGCCCATGGCCAGCCCCGTCCTTCGAGGCCCCTTCCGGGGCACCTCAGGATGAGGCTGGAGAGAGGTCGCGCCCTGGTTCAACGGGAAGCGAAGCGGCAGGGCACACCGACCAGCCCTCATCCTGAGGTGCGCAGGCCAAAGGCCGGAGCCTCGAAGGACGAGGGGGGTGGCGAGAGGCTGGAGAAAGGTCGCAGCCGTGTTGCTGTGTTGCGGCGATATTCAGAGCTTTCCCTCTGCCAGCAGTTCGCGGGTTCGCTTCAGCGTCGACAGCAGGGCGGCCTTGTAGCCGGTTTCGTCGTCGAATTGAGCCTGTTCGGCCTGCTCTTCCGGGCCGTTCGGCTGTTTGCCGCGCAGGCCGAGATAGCAGTAGAAGCGCAGCTGCAACTGACCGTCCTGATCCTCGAAAAGCTCGTTGACGATCGCTCCCTCGCGTGGGCCTGTGGCCTGAAAGAAGGTGACCTTGCTTTGCGGTTCCAGGGTGATGATCTCGCGCAGATCGTGCCCGGCAATCGTCGCCTCGCGCACGAAATGGGTCGGGCTTTCCTCGACGACATCGCAGCGGGTGCAGAGACCGGCGGGAAGAAAGAGCCGGGCGTCGCGTGCCTTGCGTTCGAGACCTTGCCAGGCCTCAGCGCGCGTCAACGGGGTTTCGCCGTCCGGGTTCACCGGAACCGTGGCGGTCGAATAGATCATGGTGATCGTCCTTTCGAGATCGCTATTGCTGCTTCAGGCGGAGGCAACGGTTTCCGAGGCGAAGGCGCGATAAGAGCGCAGCGGGCGGCCGAGCAGCTTTATCAGACGCTCGAGGTCGCCGGCCTCGGGCAGCATTCCGTCGGTCAGGAAGCGCTCGCCCATCAGCCGCATGTCGTAGGCCATCCAGGCAGGCATGAACTGCTTGAGATTCTGCTCGAAGCCCTCGGTATTGTCGCCGCCATAGGCGATCGGGCGGGCGAGCACGTCCGACCAGATGGCGGCAATATCGGCTCCGGTCAGAGTCTCCGGACCGACGAGGTTGATGCGGTCGAGCGGCAGCGGCTCCGCGGACTGTTCGCGGCGCAGCAGCTCCAGGGCGGCGATCTCGGCGATATCACGGATGTCGATCATGGCGAGGCCCTTGGCGCCGATCGGCATCGGGTAGGCGCCGTAGCCGGTGATGACGTCTTTGACCATCAGATCGTTCTGGATGAAGTAGGCCGGACGCAGGATCGTCGCCTTGAAACCCATCTGCTCGATCATCCGCTCGACGCCGAACTTGCCGGCGAAATGCGGCACGTTCACATAGAGGTCGGCGTGGATCACCGAGAGATAGACGATCCGCTCGATGCCGGCCGATCGGGCGACGTTCAGCGCAATCAAAGCCTGAGTGAATTCGTCCGGCACCACGGCGCTGAGCAGGAACAGCGTCGACACACCCGACATGGCGTTGCGCAATGAGTCGACATCGAGGAAGTCGCCCTGCACGACGCTGACACCAGCCGGGAAATCCGCTTTCGACGGGTCGCGGACAAGAGCGCGGACATCGGCGCCGCGCTTGACGAGGTGTTCGACGATTTGGCGGCCAACATTGCCTGTGGCGCCGGTGACGAGGATGGTCATGGTCTTTCTCCGTGTTGGGTTGCTTGACACCTCGAATATGTGTGGTTCACTGGCAGTCCGATAGACGGCGATTTTAGACAGACCGTCTCGCTGATGGAACGGACATGGATCTTCTTGCGCTTGCCGATTTCAATCTCGTCGCCCGCCACGGTGGCTTCGGCAAAGCGGCACGGGCGACCGGCCGGCCGAAGGCGACATTGTCGCGCCGTGTCGCCGAATTGGAAAGCGATCTCGCTCTGCGGCTGTTTGAACGGGGTGCGCGTAACCTGAAGCTCACCGAAGAAGGACGGGCGCTGTTCGAGCGGACCGGGGCGCTGCTTGCCGAACTGGACGAGACGGCTGCGGCGATTGCCTCAGGCGGTCAAAAACCCAAGGGCAGATTGCGGATCAGCGCCCCGTTGCATTTTTCCCAGACCGCCATGGGCAGGATCGCCGCCGGGTTTGCCCTCCGATATCCGGAGGTGAGGCTCGAGGTAACAAGTGAGGACCGGGCCGTCGATATGATCGAGGAAGGCTATGATCTGGTCATCCGGGTCAATCCAGATCCCGACGAAAGCCTGGTCGGACGGGCGTTTCTGCGCGACCGGCTGGTGGTGGTGGCAAGCCCCGATCTTCCCCGCCCGACCGGCGGACGCGCCGCGCCCGGCGTTGCGCGTGGCGCAAGCGAAGCGCAAACATGGCAGGTGAAGACATCGGGCGGCCGGTCGACGATCAGGATCGAGCCGGTCCTCACCTTGTCAACGCTCATCACCATCCGCGATGCGGTGCGCGCCGGCGTCGGCGCAGGCCGTCTACCCATTTCGCTGGTGAGCCACGACCTGGCGGACGGCACTCTGGTCAATTGGGGAGATATCGACGGCCCCGAAATCGCACTCTGGACGCTCTACCCCTCCAGGCGACTGCTCAGCGCGCGCGTCTCGGCGTTCCTCGACTTTCTGAAGCAGGCCTTCCCCAATGGCACAGCTGACGAGCTGGCCGCCTATATCGGCCGGTGATCACCGAAGCCGCTTTGAGGCGTAGAGAGTCTGGTCCATAATCGACGAGATCGACATCCGAAGGAGAGCGGTGTGTTTCGTTATCTACTTGGCGCAGTATTAGCGTCCGCGCCGCTCGCTGCCGCCAATGCACAACCTCCAAATTTTTGCAGAACCAGTGTCAAACCTAACGAACCGATCGAGTCGCGTTTCATGGGAATCGAGTACGCGCTGATCATGCATGTGCTTGCGGAGAGATATTGCGGGGCGGAGCCGAAGCCGATGCGCCCGCGATTTTTACAATATGTCGAGAAACAAGGCTGTGGTCCTAGAACCGAGATCTATTCCGATCTCGAGGCGGCGATTGCCAAGATGGAGGGAGCGAGCCTGAAGCTTCTCGCTCAGAATGGAGAAGCCGGACTGACGATCTCCGAACCGCAGGTGCAGGAGTGGGCGTCGGCCACGACGAAAGAGCTTGGGGGATGCGACGCATTGAAAGCCGCGCATGATGCCGAGCTTCAGCAGTAGGTCGCGATAACAGAAACTGTTAGCGGCATGCATTGCGGCTCGGTGAATAGGTTCAAACGGGAGCCACTGAGCCAGTAGCAGTCGGTTTCGCTCCCACGCCATAGCGGTTAAGATGGCTTAGCTGAGAACCGGCGCGGTCACTACATCGGACCACCTACCTCAGGAGTGCAGTATGAAATCGCCAACAGTGAGAGTCATGGCCGCGGCCGAGGAAGATCTGGCGATCGAAACGGTCATGCTGGCGTTTGCAGCGGATCCTATGGCGCGATGGACCTGGCCGCATGCACACCAGTACCTTGCGGCCATGCCGCGAATGATCCGGGCGTTCGGGAGCAGCGCATTCTCTAACGGAAGCGCCTTTTGCACCGACGGCTACGCCGGGACGGCGCTGTGGTTACCGCCCGGAGTGCAATCCGACGAGGAAGAGCTCGGTGCGGTGCTCGAGAGCACAGTTGCGCCCGCTGTTGCCCCCGAAACCACGGCCATATTCGAGCAGATGGCCACGTACCACCCAACCGAACCACATTGGTACCTGCCCCTGATCGGCGTCGACCCGGCGCATCAAGGCAAAGGTCACGGCGACGTCTTGATGGCGTACGCGCTCGCACGGTGCGATCACGACCACGCGCCAGCCTATTTGGAATCCTCCAACCCGCGCAACATTCCGTTCTACCGACGCTACGGCTTCGAACCGCTCGGCGCGATCCAGGTCGGTTCGTCGCCGACGCTCGTCCCGATGCTGCGGCGGCCGCGTTGAGCTCCAGTTCGATCGAGAGTTGGGCGTCCCGAAGTCCAGCGCGCAGCCCAGCCGCGAAACGAACTGGCGACAATGTTGCCGGCGGATATCGTCGAGTTATGGGTGATGTCCGCTTTTAGAAGCCGGACGATCTAGCTTTAACGACCGACATGAGGGCGCATTACAGCGTAACGGGTTTCCTGTCGCCCTTGCTAACATGCTCTAAGCAGTCTCGAAGATTGCCGCCATGACCGAACGGCTGCTTTCGAAAAACAGTTGGCTGAAGCGGACATTAGAACAAACGATCCCATTCCTTGCTACCGATTGGCAACTATTTCGCGCGAACCATAGCGGGTGCCTTCCATTGTGCCGTGCGCTCGGCTTCACCGGGACCGTAGACCCGCTGTACCGCAAAGAACGGAGCGTCGGGCGCTGGCAGCCAGTTGGATTCTCTATCAGGACCGGGCGAATCCTTCTGAATGTAGATGGTCACGGACCCATCGGCGGCGGTCTTCAAGCCCGGCGTCTGGCTGCCGATCGAATATCTTTTCAGCGGGTTTGGCACGAGCAGACGCTCGGGCAGATTGTACATTGTGATTGACCAGAAGTATTTCGCTTGCGGCAGCCCGCCGGGCAGGAACGTCACCGTGTAGTTGTTCTTGCTCGTATCCAGCGGCTGGCCATCAGAATCCGCAGCCCAGGTCTGGTAGACCGCCTGCTCCGAAAGGTTGCCCCACTGGCCCATCACCACGCCAGTCGTGCGGTTGAGATAATCGCCGTCGAATGTCTCGCGTGTATAAAAGAGCTTCGAGGAGTCGACCGTTTTTTGAACGTTCTCTGCAATTGCCTTCTGACCGTCGGCGACACCGTTTTCGATGGCCTTGCGCAATTCCGGATTCATCCGCGTAAGCTCCCAAGGTTCACCGGGCGCAATGCCGATCTTGGCGATCATATCCAAGGTGGGTTTGTCCGTCTCGTGCGGAACGGTAAACGGCAACATGAAATTCACGTAGCGAAAGATATCCGGCGTGTTTTCTACGCCCTGAACCCAATTCGGAAAGTTGAGTGCAGGTGCCTGGGGTGGCGCAGACTGACCAAGATAGGCGGACAAGGGCTGAAGCCTGATACCCTGCTGGGTTTTTTCCAGATTGGGTACATCTTCCGGGCCCGAGACACCGGTGCGGGTCAGCGTTCCAATGAAGTCGGACTCTCCGCGGATCACCCGCTTGATACCGGAAGGGGCAGTCCCACCCCATCGGGGCGAAATAAGTAAGTAATTACCGCCAGCGTCACCGTCCTTGACCGTCCCTGGGTTGTCGAGCACGAAATGCCACAAATCCATCCATTCAGTCGTAAGATAACGGCCGTCCGTTTTTGGAAGGGTAAGTACCCAAGGTTCGGCGCGAAGGTCCAGTTGGGCCCAGGAATAGGGCGTGTCGTTGTTTGGCGTGACTATGTCCTTGTTGTCGGGAGTCGACATACCGTAGTGGCGGTATGTGCCGAAACCACCGACGTATTCGTTCGCCTCGGCGTCGATGGCCTGAATGTATAGCGTGTGATATTGCATCGCTAGCGGATAGGCGAAGATGTAAGCATCCTTCGCGATGGCGCGGGCGTCCTCTGGCGTGACGGTCTGCGCGCCCACCTTGGTGATGAGGCCAACGGCAAGCAAGCCGGCCAAAAGACAAATGTTGACGGTAGCTGCGATTTTCTTGAATGGCATTCCATCCTCCATCCATACTGACTTCTTGTTGAGCGTTCAAACGCCATAGTTCGAACGCTTAATTGACCAGCTCGAAATCCGTCAGTTTGAAGCTCTTGTCGAAGAAGCCCTGTTCCGGCGCATAGAGGCGGAAGTAGACGAACCAGCCATCGTCGCCGACGGTCTTCATGTGGTTCGTTTCGAAGCCAGCCGGGGCATCAGGCCCGATGAAGAGATCGACGCTGCCGTCCTCGTTGTACTTCAGCTCCTTCATCCGGCTGTCGAGGTTAGCGCTCCGAAGTTCGGTACCGCCATTGTCATACGCGCGGCGGGTGTTTTCGCTGTAAAGAGTCAGTGACCAGAACTGGCCGACCGGAACCTTGGCCGGAACATGCAGCTTGTAGGTCCTGTCGGCGCGCAGCGTGTCGCCGTTCGAATCGCGCTTCGTGGTCATATAGACTTGCCCAGCGCCCGGGGTTGGGTTGACCATACCTTTGGTCGAGGCCACCGCCTCATAGAACCAAGTGGCACGAGGGTCGATCTGCTGGATTATCTCCGTCTCCTGCGGGAGGTCGAAATCGAAACTTTTGTACCAGTTCGTGCCTTCCCACCATACTTCGGCATAACGTGGGTTTACCTGCAGGTTGCGGGTCATGAGTTCGCCCATGGCCGCGCCCTTCTTCAGGACCTGCTGCAAGCGCTCGTCCGGGGCAAACTCCTTCCCCTTCGCAATACCGAGCGGCTCGAGCATCGCCATCCAAGGCTTGTCGATCTCACGGACAGGTTCTTCCTGGATGATCTCTGACAGGTTCTTCCAATAATCGAGACCGCGGGGCGCGGTCGCGCTCCACTCGACGTCCTTTCCCCTGAGGAAATTGCACGGCTTCAACTCGCTGCCGACGCGGCCCATTTTGTATTCTGACGTGTATTTTTCGTAGAAAGCCGGGTCGGAATCAAGAATTCGGATTCCAATGAAGACGTTGTTTGTGGCGCTCTGGAAGACATGCACTCCGTCTTTCCTGTATTTCGCCGGATCGTCCTCCGGGCCGACGATTATGTAGCTAGCGCCTTTGCCTTGATCAGGTCCGGTAAGCCCAAGGTCGAAGACCGGCCTCTGCCAGAAGTCGAGCACGCCACCGGCCGTCTGGCCTGCCGGATAGTCGATTTGGAGCGCGCCGTCCTTGAGATTGCTGAAGTTGAAGATGTAGGGCGTCGTTAGGTTCGCCGTGACGATGCCGCGTTTTTCCTTCAATGACTCCAACACCACGAAGTCGGTATCGTTTTTGACCCCGTAGGCCTTCCCTTGGTTATCACGCCAAGTGGTGACGCTGACCAAGGGGGTGCTCCAGATATAGGCTTGCGACGCCCGCTGGTAGTCCATTTCGTCATACAGCCGCTTCGACGCGCCGTTGTCGAAATAGTTGTCCTGAAGCTCGATGTCGCCCATCGGTGTCTGGATCGTCTCGTCACCGTGAAGCATGGCATCTTCGAGACTAGCTTGAGCACAGGCGGCCGATGCAAGGGCCGTGGTGCAAAACAGCGAGGCGGCAAGCGTCCTGGCAGGGAATCTTCGCATCGAAATCTCCTGTGGTTGTGGAGCAGGCCATATGGCCCAGGCCGTCACCTTCTCGGTTGGCGCACCTGTTCACTGTTCGCAGTATTTTAGGGCGCGCAACGAAAACGGGAATACCTGGCGCGTCATTCTTGATAAACGTGTCGAGATAGGCATTCTGGGATGACCCAGGAGCATCGTCTACGTGATCAGTGCAAATTTGCTCAAAGGGACGAATCGGCCCATCGACGTTGAAGTGTAAGCGCAAGGGTCGTGCTGGGACTCTGTCCGAAAAGTCCCCGATATTTCGCCGATAGGCGGCCGAGATCAGAGGCGGCACCCCATGAGCCGCGCTTTGCCGGCCTCATGGATGAGCCCCGCGGCACATGATTCATGGAGCGCGGCGCGGCTAATACGGATATGACGAAGGGTGAGCGCGTGCTTTCGCCGCGACCCCGCCGTTGAAGAAAAGCTCTCCTACATAATTCCTCGAATCCCATGCGATTTTAGAGTAAAATTAACCAGTGCATCGAGAGGGCGGAAACGTCCTTGCGCGCCGTATGCGTCGCGCAGCGCTTACGAAGGAAAGATGAGCCAATGAAAAGGTTAGCAATCGTTATCCTGTCGCTGGTGACGGCGCTGACGAGCGTCTCGCAGGCCGTGGCGTTTCCCACCATTGCCGTTCCGAAGATCGAAGCCGCCAAGGCGCAGCCGGTCCAGTACAGAAATTATCGCGGTGGGTACCGAGGCGGTTATCGAGGCTATCGCGGGCGTGGATACCGCCATGGTGGCGACGATTGGGCCTGGGCACTCGGCGGGCTCGCCACCGGCGCGATCATCGGCGGAATGCTGGCGCAGCCGCGGTATTATGGCCCGAGCTACGGTGGGGGCTACTACGGTCAGGGCTACTACGACCGGGGCTACTACGGATCGCCCTATTACGGTCCGCCGCGCTACTACGGGTCGACCATTTACCGTCCGCGCTACTACGCGCCTTACCGCCCGCGCTACTACGCGCCGCGCGATTACCGCCAGGTCTATAGTGGCGGCAACGGACATACGCGCTGGTGTTATGCGCGCTACCGGTCCTACAGGGCTTACGACAACACGTTCCAGCCCTACTACGGTCCGCGACGGGCGTGCATCTCGCCCTACTGATGATTGCGGGCGCGCATGCCTGTACGCTCGCCGTTGAAGCGTGGCGCGATTTTCGGAACTGAAGGCGATACCCACGGTTCCGGTCAGGCCAAGCCATTGCCGCTTCCGGAATGCGCCCCTTGACGGTCATAAAGGCAGTTGTTGCCTCGGGCCGAAAGCGGCCATCGCATTGCTTTGACACGACTCCGGGCGCCGACACGAGCGGTGAGAGCGCCAGGCCAGGCCTAGTAGCCGCGTTGCGATGCGGCCCGCGCCACAGCCGCGTCCTCCATGACGTAGGTCGCATATCGGTGGTCGCGGATCAGTGTTATCTTTTGATCCCTCCATTCAAGCAGCATGAAATATGCAGGAGCAGCGGACGGCGCAGCCGAGACCAGCAATATTTCCCTGCCCTCCAGAGAAGCCGGTTCGATCCAAACCCGCGGATAGTCCGCATAATAGGAAAAGAACCGGCCAACGTTGGCCGCACCGGAGACCTGCGGCCGTCGTGCCTGACGAAGCTGAACATCCTCGGCAAGCAGGCTGCGCAGGGCCGTCCAATCCCTCGCGTTGAAGAGCGCTGCGAAATTCAGAACCTCGGCACTTGGGGGCTGCGGAACTTCGGACTCTCTAGCGGAGATGGATCGCAATCCTGCCCGACCACGCGAGAGATGGGCTTTGACAGCATCGATACTCAGGCCCAATAGCGCGGCGATGTCTGCGATCGGCTCTCCGAGCACATCCTTGAGGATCACCGCGCTACGCTGCGGCACCGGCAATTTGGCATAGTGAGCCAGGGCGATCCGCACCGTGTCCTGCCTTATCAACGCATCCTCCGGATCGACAGCAGTGACATCAGCCAGATCAAAGGCCGTCTCCAGCGGCTCCGACCGGCGGGTACTTCGCTGGCGCAGCGCATCGATGGCGCGATTGTGAACGATGCGAAACAGCCAGGGTCGCAGCGGCGTGCCGGACGAGATCGAACCGACCGTCGCGAACGCACTGACCAACGCGTCCTGTATCACGTCCTCGCCGTCGATCACCGAGCCGACCAATCGCGCGGCATAGCGATGCAGTTCCGGGCGAACTGCATCCGCCTCCTTGGCCAGCGCCGCGTAGAGTGCGTTCTTCGCTTCTGCTTCGAGGGCAGCTTCATCCATCATTCGATGACCGTCACGCCCGTATCTCCACGCACGGCGTAGATCATGGCCTCTTCCAGTGCCGTCTTACCGATCAGTTCGGCTACAGTATCGCCAAAGCCGCGCGGTGTCATGTCCGGCCAGGTGGCGGCCTGTTCGGCGAATGTCCGGCCCGCCGCCGCAGCATAGCCGGAGATTCCGGCGTTGCCCACGCCGGTTCCTGCGAACATCTGCCGGGGAACAATGACCCGGAAACGCAGGCGGAGGCCGAGCTGCGTCGACAAGCCCTCGGCATATTTTGCAATGAACCACTGCGCCCGTTTTGCTCCTGCATAGCCTCCCGACAGCGGCGAGCCCTGCACCGCGGCTCCGCTGGAAACGAGAACGACCAGCCCGCCCGGCGCCATCGGCAAGGTCAGAGCGGCCTGCACCCAATGGAGGGCGGCCTTCACATCCACGTTCCAGTTGGTCGTGAACGCCTCCCAGCCAACACGGTCGATCCGTTCCATGGGCGGTTCCGCGCCGGCGTTCATGATGACGACATCAGGTCTTGTCTCCGACATGATCCTCTTTGCGGCATCGGCACTGGTCGCGTCAGCAGCGACAGTCGTGACGGCCAGTTGCTCTCCAAGCGCTTGCAAAGTCGTCGCGTCGCGCGCCACGACGGTCACTTTAGCGGCGCGCGCTACAAACGCCTCGGCCATTCCGAAGCCCAACCCGCGGCTACCACCGACGACAACGATGCGTTTTCCATCCAAATCCATGTTGTTTTCCTCATTCGATCCAAACCGCGCAAAGGCAGTCGCGACAAGGACGTTCGAACGAGCTGAAAAGAGTCACTATTTTTCACGCTCGTCATTGAGTTAGCTGTGTCGCCAAACCTTTATCGCTGAGATCAGCAGGATTGCGGCCAGGGCTGGCAGGAGGAAGGCGTTCGGCACGATGCCGAGCAAGAGGCCGCCGGCAAAGGTGCCGACGATCGAGCCCCCGCCATGACCAGCAGCAAGGTCTTGTTGCGGCCAAGGACCGAAAAATTCTGGTCGCGGCTGTAGCGGGTGAACCCGACCAGCATCGTGGGCAGGCTTACGGCGAGGGAGAGGCTTCCGGCCAGCTTGATATCCGCCCCGAAAAGCAGGACCAGCGTCGGGATCAACAGCTCTCCGCCCGCAACGCCGAGCGGGGATGCGACGATCCCGATGATGAAACCCGACACCACGCCTACGATCATCTGGGCGACGCCCGTTAGAAGCGCCTGGCCGGCTGTCGCATCGTGGCCGAGGACCAGGACGACGGCGATCGCGACCAGCATGGCGGCAATCACCTTGTAGAGGGTTTCCGACTTCAGGCGGGTTGCCCATCCCGCGCCAAATCATGCGCCGAGCAGGCTTCCAGCGAGCAGGTTGACGACAATCGGCCAGTTCTCGGCGATCGTGCTGAAAGGCACTGTCGCAGCACGGAACGGGAGCGCAGTGGCAACAACGACCAGGCTCATGGCCTTGTTGAGGATGACCGCCTCAAGAGCCGCAAAAGTGAACAAACCGATCAGGAGAGGTAACCGGAATTCCGCTCCTCCAAGCCCAATCACCCCACCGAGGGCACCGATAATCCCCCCGCCGGCAAAGGCCACGGGGAGATTTTGAGACTTGGGTGGCGAGGCGGGCAAATCCTGAGACATCGATATAGTCCGGTGAAGATATCGCTATCCCCAACTGACATAATCGAATTCACCAAAGTAAGCTTGGGTGCCACGTCGGCTTAGGGCCGAAAGTGGACGACTACCGTGATCTTCGATTGCGGGTGTTGAAACATGGGCTTCAGTGGTAGCGATGGTAACGCTGAGACTCAGTAAAACTTCAATCTGAGCGGGGGTAACATTGCGATTTAAGGGCATTATTCTGAGTGCCGTCACGGCTCTCGCGTCGTGCACTACAACTTCACCCTATAACACCCCAGAGATACGCCGCGTCGGGTCAGCCGGGAGTGCATTGGGCAAGTGCTTGGAGCGGACCACAAAATCGTATCTTGTTTCAAACAAAGATCCGGAAAAAGTCGCTTCAATGCTTGATAACGGATGCATGGCAGAACGAAAGGCTATGTCGGATGCTAAGCTCGCGGCTGGTCTGCCGGTGGATTATTTCGATTACGGAAAAGGGCGACACGAAGTCTCATTATGGTGGGTGCGCCATTTACAGTAGGGAGGAAGTCGCTTCCGCAAGCGTCGATCTGATCTACCGCGATCCGCATTTCAGCAGCAATGCCAACTACAACGTGCTGTTTCGATCAACCTAGACTAGCTTGCAGGCGACACGAATGGGCATGGGTCCAGTATCGCCCGTTCCACCGGCGACGGAGCTGACCCAGACTTTGCCGATGATCGACGGGATCGATATCGCTGGCCTTAGCTAATTCTTGATCACATTGATGTTGACGGTGACGTCCTTGATGGTCCCCTCCCCGTAGGAAACCCTCACCTTGTACATGTCACGTCCAGAATAGCCGCTGTTGGAAGTATAGTATTCCGACACGCCGGGAGATTTCCTGGAATTGCATTTATTGCGGATGCCATCCTTGTAATTGGAATAAATATTCTCTTTGACGAATTCAACCGAGCCATGCGCCGGGGCTTCTACCAATTTTATATTGGCTATTGTTGCAGCCGTGCAGTCTTCATTCAAATTGTAGGACTGGCCCATCTTTGTCCGCTCTCCACTCAGAGCCCGACTGTGATCCGCAGAAATAGCCACACCGTTTTGAGTGGTGACACATCCAGACAGACCGAAAATGATGGAAAGGACAGAAATCGAAAGAGAGTTTTCTTTCAAAAATCGCGAAGCCTGCATTTTGTTTTTCATCTCTTGGTTTATTAATAGCGCCATTCACCTTATCCAAACAGCAGCCTATTGCAATCGTAGGTGCCTGCGGCCGCCACCGCCTTCATGGTCTTTCACCGCGGAAGCAGCCTGCCAGCAAAGCCGATGGTACAGCGCCCATGCTCGACTTTAATCCGCTCTATTCGACCCCGCAGATTGCGGCCATCGAACAGTTCATCGATCAGCATTATCCGCTTGCTGGGCCGGTTTCCTGCCGGATGCTGCAACGCGGCTTGAATGATGTGTATCTTGCCGTTGCGAGCAGCGGCGAGCGTTATGTGTTCCGGCTTTCCCATCGTCGCGCTCGTGGTCCGGCCGACGTCAAGACCGAAACGGCGTTCCTGGCGCATGTTTCGCAATCGGACGTTCCGGTCGCAGCAGCCATCCCGACCCGCGAAGGCAGCTTGTTCGTTGAGGGAGATGCGCCGGAGGGTCCGCGCCAGGCCGTGCTCTTCCGGGCGATCGAGGGCCGTAAGCCGGATACGGCGGATGCCGGCGATGCGCGGGCCAACGGCAAGACCCTTGCTCTGCTGCACAACGCCGCCGAGACATTCCAGCCGGAGGGAGCGCTCTATCGGCTCGACCTCGAACATTTGCTGCATCGGCCGCTCGCGCGCATATGCGATAGCGGCGTCGTGGAAGACGCCGGCGTCCGCAGCGACCTTGAGGACATCGCGGCGCGGACCGCAAAGGCGATCGAAGCCTTCGCCGATTTGACGTGGACGTATTGCCATGGCGACTGTCACGGCTCCAATGCGCGGATCAACGACGCCGGCGAAGCCGTCTTTTTCGACTTTGACGACGGCGGTCCGGGGTACCTCGCTTACGACCTCTCGGTGTTTTTGTGGGCGCAAACATCCTTCGGCCGGAGGTCGACCGCCATGTGGGACGCTTTCGTCGATGGCTATCGAGCCGTCCGGCCGATCACGCCCGATGACTTCGAAGCCGCCCACCGCTTCGTGATCGTCCGCCATTTTTGGCTGATGGGCGAATATGCCAGCCGGACCCAGGAATGGGGAAGCGAGGCGGTCGGCTGGATTGCCAGGCAGGCGAATTTCCTCAAGACGTGGGAGACCGAACGATGTGTCGATCGGCTGCTCTGAATTCAGCTCTGCTCGGCAGCCGGAGGATCGGCGGTGCGTCGGCGCAGTCGGCGATCGCTTCGACCTTCGCCCACTTGGCCTGGTGCAGATAATGGGACGCCCGAGAAGGTCGATATATGGGAACCTGTCGGGATATCAGCACTTAGGGGCCACCGGCCCCCGTTGGCGTGAAATTAGTCCGAGGATACCAACCTTCATCTTCTTCTCGCTCACGCGGTCCCGGCGCGGTTTAGGGCTATGATGTCATTGTGAGTAAGACTGTCGCCTTTTTCCATGAAGACCTTGATCAGGGCCTCGCGATTGTCCGCCGAGCGGTTCTGATCAGCTTTTTCGAGCGCCGTTTGCAGCTCGTCAGCAGACAGTTCCGTGCAATAGGCAGGCGTGCCTGGCTGTTGTCGCCATGAGGTCGCGAGACCCCCGGCATCGAGAGCGTCGAAGCCCGTCGCCTCTACCAGTTGCATAACAATCGACTTCTTTTCGAGGTCATCACCCGCTACCGGAAGGGCGATGCGGCCGGGTTGCGACTTGTCTACGCCTTTTTCCGCGAGAGTCGCAGAAAGCACCGCATTCCAGGCTTTAATGATCGGTCGGTTGATCTGCTCGCTGGCCCAGACCGCTTCCGGTTTGCCACCATCAACATCGGTGATCGCTCCGTCACGGAACGGATAGTAATTGGACGTGTCTACGACAACGACGTCCTCGGGAACATTTGCGAATAAATTGGCAAGATCGCGATGAGCCGAAAACGGGATGGAAAGGATCACAATGTCCACCCCCGTCACGGCATCTTCCTTGGTCGTTGCCGTCGCACCGACTTCCGCGGCGAGATCGCGGATGGATTCCGGACCCTTTGAGTTGGCAAGCTTGACCTCGTGATCTGCGGCCGCGAGCTTGCGTGCAAGTGTCGCGCCGATGTTCCCTGCGCCGACAATCCCGATTTTCATATCATTTCCTTGCTGCGAATATTGGATTCAACGCACGCCAACGGAAGCGTGACTTGTTGTGCTCCAAAGAATAGGATCAGCTACCGGGTACGGCAAGAACCGACTAAAAGGTGGGTAACCTACCCAGAGGTATGTATGGCAGTTGAACGAGACTGGCGCTGCGACGACCCGAAGCAGCGAATGGTATGGGCGGCGGCAACCCAGGACGCTCTGCGGGTCCTTGAAGGGAAGTGGAAGATCGTCATCATCTGCCAGCTCTTCGCCGCAAAGGGTCCGCTAAGATTCTCGGAACTCGAAAAGCGCGTCGAGGGCGTGAACCAGAAGATGCTGATCCAGCAACTCAAGGAGTTGGAGAAGGATGGTATCGTGACAAGAACCGTCTATCCACAGGTGCCGCCAAAGGTTGAATATGCACTGAGTGATATGGGGATCGCACTCGGTCCATCCATGGCGGAACTCATCGACTGGGCGTTCATGCGTCGTGATGCGCGTGCCGCAGCGTCGCAAGATCCGGCGTAAGCGACCAGAATATTTTCGTGACTGCCCGCTGTGCATCGCCAGATCAAAAGGAGCCGCTGCGTCGAGCCGCGCTGGCCGAGATCGTCTACCCCGCCGCTTAACGAAATTCAGGTTCAGGCGACGTGATCAACGCATCCTCAAGCAACACCCTGGCTGCATCGCGGTTTGCCTCCACTATGGCAGGATCGCGCGTCGATTGTGCGATCACCATCGCGCCCTGGAAGAGCGACAGAATCTGGATCACGGCTCTTTCGGGTTTGCTTAATGGCAAAGGCTCGATGAGTGACGCAACAAATCCATGTAAGCCTTTAAAATACGCGGCGATGGTTGCCTGCACGTCTGGGGAGTTAGCCTCCGGCCCGAACTCGGCCAGTCCTTTCACGAAGGGACAGCCGCGGAAGGAAGGCGCACGGAACGGTTCCTCTAACGCATCAAAGATGGCGAGGACGCGCTCCAGCGGCGACAGCCCGGCTCTTTCAGTCGAGGTTGCGAGCATCTGAAACCAGGTGTCCGTTTTGTAACGCAAATAGGTAGCGATTAGGTCTGCCTTTGATGGAAAGTGCTTGTAGAACGTCATCTTGGCCACGCCGCTTTCGGCAATGATGCGGTCTATCCCAACTGAGTGGATGCTGAACCGGTAAAACAGGTCCGACGCCGTCTTTAATATACGTTCTCGCGGGGCAAGGGCGTTGAGCGGCTGCCCCTCCACATCCACGAACTCAAGCATGCCGCGCGTTTCCATCCTTCGCCACCTCAGATTCTTCTTACACTGGTATACAGACTATTCTGTTAATTTAAAGATTGCAAATACGTACAGGTCTGTCTATGAGGATGGAACGCCCCTTGGATTTCAGAGAAAGGACTTAAGATGAGCGGAAAAGTCATTGTTGTGACCGGCGCGAGCAGTGGTTTTGGGAAACTCACGGTATTGGAGCTTGCAAGGCGGGGTCATACGGTTGTTGCGACCATGCGAGACGTCGAAGGAAGAAATGCCAAGGTCCGGAGCGAGTTCATCGAGGCGGCGAAAGCTGAAGGGCATGTATTGCACGTCCTTGAAATGGATGTCGCCGACGAGGCATCGGTCAATTCCGCGATCGAGCAGGTCATCAGGCAGCACGGAAAAATCGATGCCCTGATCAACAACGCGGGAACGATGGCCGTCGGGGTCACGGAAGCCTATACGGTCGCGGACGTCGAACGGCAATTTGCGGTCAATTTCTTTGGCGCCCTACGGGCCGACCGCGCCGTACTGCCGCACATGCGTGCCGCCGGCAGCGGACTTCTCGTCCATGTGACATCCCTGATGGGGCGTGTGATTTTTCCGTTCTTCGGCGTCTATTCTGCGAGCAAGTTCGCGCTCGAGGCGCTTGCCGAAGCCTATCGGTACGAACTGAAGGGCTTCGGAATCGACTCCGTCATCGTTGAGCCTGGGCCATTCCCGAGCAACCTTATCTCATCGAGCCCGGAGCCCTCCGATCAGACCGTGCTTGCATCCTACGGCGAGGTTGCGGCGATACCGGGTCAGATCAAGGCCAACGACGGACACGACGAGGCCAATCCGCCACGGCCCCAACGTGTGGCCGATGCCATTGCGCAGTTGGTCGAGGCCACGGAACGGCGTCCATTGCGCACGGTCGTCATGCCTGAAGGCATGGATCTCGGTGTCCAGCGGTTGAACGAGGCCGTCAGCCCAATCCAGAACGACCTGCTCACTTCGCTCGGCATGTCGAGCATGATCTGACACTCTGCGGTTGGCGGGACCGTGTCCTACTGGTATGCAGCAAACCGTTGACGGGCAGGTGGTCCACATTTCGAGCCTAATCGGCTTCTTTCCGCGTTACGTGCCCTTCGTGCTGGGGCAATGCGTCGGTGATGGTGAACCAGGGCGCTTTCGAACCGACGAACATGTGGTCCGTCGGTGAAATTGACGGAGCATCGACCAGCGTCCCCATCGCGACGTGCACGAACCCTCCGTCAACGCGAGAAAACAGCAGCGAGCCGCATGTCTTGCAATGCTCATCGCTGAACTGGTCTTTTTCGAATGAGGAGATCTCGCTTTCACCCCGAACGATAGTCAGTTCGTTGCCATGGATGCGGGCGAATGCCTTGAACGCCGACCCCGTTGTGCGACGACAAGCTGCGCAATGACAGTTTGCTGCGAAGATGAACGCGTCTGTGACCCGATAGCAGACTGCTTTGCACAGGCAGGTGCCCAGTAACAGGCGCTTACGGTTGGTCTCGTTCATCTAGGTTCTCCGCACGTCGTCATCGCTGTTGAGCTTCTGCCCTGCCCCAGACTTCGTCGAAAGACTTCTCGCCGGTTTCTGCCTTGGCCAAACGCCATCGATCGCGGTTTCGCCGCGTCGCAATTCAACACGGCTCAACGCCGGTAACTCCGCGCGGCCGCCACTAGAGCATTTCCGTTTTTCTCCGAATCACGGAAATGCTCTATCTCTTTGTTTTCACGCAATTCCGGACGCAAAACCGCTCCGCACTTTTGCTGGAATTGCTCTAGTGGTTATCGGTCCGAAACCTTGGCTACAAAGGCGAGGGCCGTCGCGTTGAATTCGTCCGGACGCTGTAACGGCGCGAAGTGACTAACGCCGGGCAAAATGATCAATTCGGCGCCCGGAATAGCGTCAGCCAGGTAGTTGGCATGCTCTCGCTTGATAAATTCGTCATGCTCGCCGAGTGCGATGACCACCGGCACTTTGATGGCGCCAAGGTCCTCTTTGGTATAGTTTGGCTGGGTTCGCATCATCAGTCCCACCGCGCCGACAAACTGGTCGAAGTCACCTGGCGTGGCGGAGAGCATGGCGTAGTCTTTCTTGTGGCGGCTGAAGCAGCGATCGAGAAACGGACTCGGTTCGATCTGCTTTGTGCCACCAGGATCCATGTTGCAGGCAAAAAAGAAGACGCCTGCCACGCGTGCTGGTGCCTTGGAGGCAAGCACCAGAGCGACGCAGGCGCCGTCACTCCAGCCGACGAGGGTAGCCTTGTCGAGGGACAGGTGGTCCATCACAGCCACGACGTCAGAAGCCATGAATTCATAGGAATATGGTCTGTCGTCGCGGGTGCTGCGGCCGTGCCCGCGACTGTCGATCGTCACCACGCGGTGGCCCGCCGCCGCCAATGCCGAAACCTGATTTCCCCAGTTGCCGCTGTGGCCGAGTCCGCCATGCAAGAGGATGATGGGAGGACCGCTACCAAATGATGCATACCAGATCAAGGCCCCGTCATGCTCTACTCGACCCTCGCGATCGGGGGCAGGAAGGGCGGCTCCATGCTCAGCAAACTGGCTAAGATCGTCGTCATATAAACTCATATCGCGTCCCCGTATTTTAAGAGCTATGCGCCGCCAGCGAATAGATGCTTCATCGTTGACTTATACCGATCGTACGGTATAAATATTCGTATGTCTAGACCAACCAAACACGCACCCGAGCGGGGCGATGCTCGAACCCGGCTCCTGGAAGCTGCAAAGGACATTATTCGCACCAAAGGCTTCGCCGCGGCCAGCGTTGATGATCTTTGCAAGGCGGCTGCGGTAACTAAGGGGGCATTCTTCCACAGCTTCGGCAGCAAGGAAGCTCTGGGAGTTGCAGCTGCGGAATTTTGGGCGAGGACCACCTCGGACTTGTTCGCCGCTGCTCCCTATCATCATCCTCTCGATGCGCTGGATCGGGTGCTTGCATATGTCGCTTTTCGCAAAGCAATCATCACCGACGATGTCGCAGAGTCTAGCTGTCTGGTCGGAACGATGGTTCAAGAAACCTACATGACCTTCCCTCGCATCCGCGACGCGTGTGGAACCAGCATATTCGGTCATGCGTCAACGTTAGAGGCCGACATTGAACTGGCCCGCAGTGAACGCGGTATTATGGATGATTGGACTGCCGAAAGCCTGGCTCGATACACGCAGACGGTAATTCAAGGAGGATTTGTTCTTGCGAAAGCAGGAAATGATGCGGAGTTGGCGCGCGAAAGTCTCGCTCATTTGGAGCGCTATATCCGCCTTCTGTTTCGCGTTGCCGAGGACAAGACGTGAGCGAGATCAACTGACGTGAGCGAGATCAACTCGAGCTTGACCTCACGGATTTGGACGGCGCTCCGAAGATCGTGCGGGAACGATAAGCGCGGTTGTCTGCGCACGCGCTCTGCAGGAGCCCAGAAGCGCGCCCCGCGTCAACCGGGTGCTTAGAGCTAGGGCCACTGGCAACTGTCCCGGAAGACGCCGAGGTCCGCAGCGACCTTGAAGACGGCGGTCCGGGATACCTCGCTTACGACTTGTCGGTGTTTTTGTGGGCGCAAACATCCTTCGGACGGAGGTCGAACGCCATGTGGGACGCCTTCGTCGATGGCTATCGGGCCGTCCGGCCGATCACGCCAGATGACTTCGAAGCCGCCCACCGCTTCGTGATCGTCCGCCATATCTGGCTGATGGCGAATATGCCAGCCGGGCCCAGGAATGGGAAGCGAGACTGTCGGCTGGATTGCAAGGCAGGCAAATTTCCTCAGGCGGTGGGAGACCGAGCGATGTGTCGATCGACTGTTTTGAATTCAGTTCTGCTCAGCCCGGAGGATCGGAGTAGCAGACCCGGAGGTGAGCCATCGCTTCGACCTTAGCCCACTCCTGGGGCAGGGTAAAGGAACGCCCGAGAAGGTCGATATAGGGGAACTTGTCAGGGATATCAGCGAAGGAAGCGTGGCGCGATTTTCGCGACTGAAGGCGATACCCACGACTCCGGTCAGGCCAAGCCATCGCCGCTTCCGGAATGCGCCAACAGCGGTCATCGTGGCAGGTCTCAGTGGCTATATCTCTGTCGTTGCAACGGTCAGACGACGGTCAATTAATTATCGCGTCGCATTGTGCGTTCGATCGCGATCTTGAAATTTACGCTGTCGTTACTATGTTGTCCCCAACAGGACATCGTGTTTGTCGTCGCGTGCGAATGTCGTTGACATTTTTTAGTGTGCGTCGCATAAATGATAATGTCTAGTGTCACTTCATGCGTTATGATGTAGCCTATCTTTTTAGGTATCGTTTCGCCAAGTGTCTGTGTCGGTTCTCTGGAACAGCGGCCATCGGTCGTGATCTGGTTTTACCGCAGCTGTGAAGTGAAAGTCCACATAGACAATCGATTAAACGGGGAACGTACTCGGTACGCTCCCCGTTGCCGTTTATGGCAGATTGTCGTTCGGAAACATGTTCACGTGTTTCCTGCCACCTTTCACTGTCGTCACTTCGCCGTGACAATTCGAAAAATTACCGCCGATTGTGCCCGTCTCGTTGGATACATTGAAGTGTCGGACGTGATCGTATTTTTTTCCGAACCTAAGCCACGCGTTCAAGCTGCATGTATGTTCGTGAGGCGGCATCTTCGTTTCCGGTAACGAGTGCTCTTCTTTTCCGTAAGAAAAATATCGCTCGTTATCGTCGACATAATATTGATCATCTCGGTTACTTGTCGTTTTCGGCTTCTGCCGTTGCCTCATTTTCTTGAAATACGAGTCGACCTGATCCTCGAAGCCCTTCGGCTGAATTCCCGAGATGAAGATGTTGTTAAAGTCGGCCAACTCCTGAGATTTAAAATTCCTGATCGGAAGAATGCACATTTTGCGGAAAGTTTCGTTGTCGAACTTTCTCGCAAAATATGCGAACGCCTTTGTCAGCTTTGGTGTCACCATCCCAAAATAGTTCTGGATATTTTTTCCACCGAGCCCAGGATCATAGAACGCGATAAAAAAACCCGTGCCTAATATTTTTGACACGTAAGAAAGACTATCTTCGACAAGGAGCAGCACGCCGGTCCGTCCATCAATATCTTGAGATAAATAATCGATGAGAACCGAGACGGCATTTTTCTCAGGCTCGATAATGATCGAAGCGACGTTGCAACTGCTAAAGAGGTCTGGGAAATTATCCCTGACATCTTTTGGAATGATGTTCAGCTTTTTAACGCCGACATGGCGGTGGACGTCTTCGGACGTCGTGACGATCAGGAAGTGAAACGTCATTTATTTATCTTTTACAAGCTTAGCCAATACACTGGTCGGAATGATAATCTTGTCGAGGTCTGCCTCGTCGAGTGTAGAAATGGCATGCAGGAAATTAATAACCGCATATTTGGTGCTACGCGAGTGCGGGCGGCTTGTAGAAACTTCCCGGTCAGGAGTCGTCGTAGCAGCCGGTATCTCTCCATCGAACGAGTAGGTCTTGTCTGCGGGTATAATGCCAACGCGCGCTCTTCGAGACGAGTGCTGCACTACTTTGACCTTACCGTCCAAACCGGCCGCAAACTTCTTCAGAGTCAACGGTGCGATCAGGTCTTTATATGAGAAACCCTCTCTTTTTAGAAACGGCTCAACGTCCGAAAGCAGCCAAGGTTTCTCGTGCTCATCCCAAATTTCCTTAGTTTTCTTTTCTATAGTGTTGATGAGATTTTCTTTAGTGTGCACGATTGTCATTGTGTAACGTCCTGAACGCGATCCCTGAATCACACCATCACTATGCAATTCCTGCAGGCAGTCAAGCTGACCGCACGCGGCAACCTCAGGACTCTCAAGGTCTCTATCGAGCACATGCCATCATCAGTCTGCGGTGGCATTCATTATCGGCTTTGGGCCGAAAGTGGACGACTACCGACTTCGGAAAGCGCCGATAGCTGCCCATCATTTGATGATGAGGTATCGTTTCGTTAAAGCTTGCGCCCACTCTTGCGCGACGGCCGAGGGTTGCGAAGAAGAGCGCCGAAAATCCAAAAAACGAAGGACCACACAAGCAAGTACACAAATCCCCATTCCGGATAAGAACCTTCCAGGAGAAAATTGGGATTGAGCCAAAGATTAAAATCCAAGGCCCACGGCGACACCGAGCCGAGGTAACCGATCACGGTTCCAGCCAAGCCGAGCAGCATCATGACCAAACCGAGCTGTCGCAATAAATCTCTCCTTTAAAAGCTGCCGTGCGGACGGTGGTTCGGGCGGCGACAAGTCTTATCTGCCGAGCGATCGGGTCTAGAAGTCAAATGGTCCCACTTGATGAAGAGGTGTCGTAATCCGACCATCAGGCCTGCACCTTTGACCGCAGCCAGTCCTGAAGCTTTTCGACCGCTCCGGACTTCCGATATCGCGGCTTCACCAGATAGAAGTGCGACCGCGCCCTGAGGGCGCCGTCGAAGATCTGCCTCAGCCTGCCCGCCTCGATGTCTGTCGAGACGAAAGCGCGGGTTGCCACGGCGATGCCCTGTCCGGCGATGGCAGCTTCGATCGCGTGCGATGTCTGCGAGAAGCTGATGCCCCGAAACAGCGAGGGATCGCCGCCGCCGAGGAAGCGATCGATATATTCGGGCCAGGAATTATGGGCATCGTGAAGGAGCGTGTAGTGCGAGAGTTCTTCTGCGTTCTGAGGCTCGGCTCCCTCGGCGACGAGGCTCGGATTGCAGATGGCAATGATCTCCTGCTCGAATAGCAGTTCGGCGGCGAGACCGGGACCGAAGGGAGGGCTGCCATAGCGGACGGCGAGATCGACGCCGTCGGCCTGGAAGCTGGAAATGCGGTCCGTCGCCAGGATGTGGAGATCGAGATCGGGATGCCTCGAGGTGAAATCCGGAAGACGCGGGATCAGCCATCTCGAGGCGAAGGTCGGTGTCGTGCTGACCACCAGTTTGACCGGCTGAGGCTTCAGGTTCGCCGTCGCGTTTGCGAGCAGTTCGAAGGCACGCCGGACGTCGGCGACGTAGCTTCTCCCCTCGCCCGTCAACGCCAACGACTTCGGCAGGCGCTCGAACAATGTCACCCCGAGTTCCGCCTCAAGCCCGCGCACGTGCTGGGCGACGGCTCCCTGGGTGACGCCGAGCTCTTCGGCCGCGAGCCGGAAGTTCAGATGACGCGCCGCCACGTCGAAGGCCTTGAGGCCGTTGAGGGATGGAAGATTGCCGATCAGCATGGCCATTCGATAGTTTTTCTACTGGGACATGTCACGAAAACTGGTTCGTTCCCGCTCGAAGCCTATGGTATTCCAGGGATCAACGCCCGGCAATGGGTGCAAATCGAGCAGGGAGAGCGACGATGGCAGTAGAAAAGGTAGCGATCATCACGGCTGGCGGCAGTGGCATGGGTGCGGAGGCCGCGAGGCGGCTGGCGGCCGATGGCTTCAAGATCGCCATCCTGTCCTCGTCAGGCAAGGGCGAGGCGCTTGCCACCGAACTCGGCGGCATCGGCGTCACCGGCTCGAACCAGTCCAACGACGACCTCAAGCGCCTGGTCGACGCATGCATGGAAAAGTGGGGTCGGATCGACGTC
Organism: Rhizobium sp. 25PS6; assembly: GCF_032464655.1. Classification (NCBI taxonomy): domain Bacteria; kingdom Pseudomonadati; phylum Pseudomonadota; class Alphaproteobacteria; order Hyphomicrobiales; family Rhizobiaceae; genus Rhizobium; species Rhizobium sp. 25PS6. The sequence continues at coordinate 18,980 of NZ_JAWDIV010000036.1, read as the reverse complement.
CTTGTCAACAGTGCCGGCCACGGCCCGCGCGCGCCGATCACCGAGGTCACCGACGAACAGTGGCATACCGGCCTCGACGTCTATCTGATGAACGTCATCCGGTCGGTTCGGCTGGTCACGCCGATCATGCAGGCGCAGAAGTCGGGCGCAATCGTCAATATCTCCACTGCCTGGGTGTCCGAACCATCGGCGATGTTCCCGACTTCGGCGGTCTTCCGCGCCGGGCTTGCCGCCTACACCAAGATTTATGCCGATACCTATGCGGGCGACGGCATCCGCATCAACAATGTGCTGCCAGGCTGGATCGACAGCCTGCCGGCGACGGAGGAGCGCCGCGACAGCGTGCCGATGAAGCGCTACGGCACCAGCGCCGAAGTGGCCGCGACGATTTCCTTCCTCGTTTCCGAAGGGGCAGGCTATATCACCGGCCAGAGCCTCAGGATCGACGGCGGCCTTACCCGGTCCGTCTGACAGGATCGCTCTCAATACCAAGGAGACAGCGATGTGGAACGTCAAGGCCGGCGAGATGAAGAAGGCGGAGGCGAGACAATGACCCTCGCCGAGGTCGATGCATCGGCCTGGGCCGAGCTGGAAGGCGCTGCCGCCGATCCGCAGTCGGCCTTCCGCTACCTGAACCTCTGTTCGGTCGACGCCTACGGCCGGCCGCAAGCCCGCATGGTGGTGCTGCGGCGCGTGGATGTGGCGCGACGCGTCCTGGAAATCCATACGGATGTCAGAAGCCCGAAATGGCAGGAAATATCGGCCGATCCTCGGGTCACCCTCCTCGGCTTTGGCCCGCAGCCGAAAGTGCAGCTTCGCCTGCAGGGATCGGCCGAACTCAATGGGCCGGCGAGCGAGTGCGCGGCCGAGGCCTGGAGCCTGCTGCCGCAATCGACGCGCAGCACCTATATGGGCGGGCCGCCGGGCGACGACATCGGCGAGCCGCCGGCAAGCGAGGGTAAGGCCGCAGACGCCGATGGACAGGCCTTTTTCGGGGTGCTGATCTTCCGGGCGGAGACGCTGGACTGGTTCCAGCTGTGCCACGCCGACAACCGACGCGCAGTCTTTGCCTACGACCATCTGGGCGCGCTGACCTCCTCCCGCTGGGTCAATCCCTGAACGCCTGATGACTTCGAAACCGCCCATCGTTTTGTGATCGTCCGCCACATCTGGCTGAGGCTACCCTTCTTGGAGCGTCGCCATCGCCCGCTTCGGCCGGCGCCGGGCAGCTAGTAAAGTGTCCTTCGGTAGGCTTGTTCCAGGTCTTCGTCCATCTTGCGCATTTCATCCCCGTCCCGCGGCGCCCCTGTCGTCTCATCCAGAATGATCTTTATCAGCGAGGGCATCTCCGTGCGGTCCTGGAAATGATCCGGGCTCCACAGGCGGGACCGTCTGAACGCCTTGGCGCAATGCATGAAGACTTCGCTGACGTTGACGATGATCGCGAGTTTCGGCAGACGATCGGCGACGCTCATGCTCGTCATCAGTTGAGGATCATTGGTCAGACTTGCCCGCCCGTTGACGCGCAATGTGTCGTCGAAACCGGGGATAAGAAACAAGAGCCCGACATTCGGGTTGGCGATGATGTTGCTTAAGGTATCCAGACGATTGTTGCCGGGTCGATCCGGGATCGCCAGGGTGCGCTCGTCAAGAACCTTGACGAAGCCCGGAGGGTCGCCGCGAGGACTGACGTCGGCCCTTCCCTCCGAACTCTGCGTGCCGATGCAGAAGAATGGCGAGCGCCGAATGAATTCCTGCGCGTGCTCGCCAAGCGAATTCTGACACTTCACGATTGCCAGAGCATGGGTCGGCTCGAACAGCGCCCGAAGCGACTGTTCATCGGCGATGGCAAAATCTGGATTGAGTTGTAAACCCGTCATGATCCCCTCCCGAAATCCCTCTCATCGCATGGCCGAACTGCAGGTCTGGAATTCAGACCTTGCAACGCCCGTCTCCGCCTTCAAGCCATGGATATGATGTACGTACCTCAGAGGATATACATGAGTTGAGATGCAGGATCAATGCGGGATCGAGCCATCGGATTGCAGCTCAAGGGCGACTGATGACGCGTTATCAGATGTAATCACGCTTCAAAGATGGGCAGCCGTCGCGGAGATCACCTTCGTGTGCATGACATCAGTGCCCTAAGACTGTACATTCCATTCGAAGCACTTGCCGTTTACTCGGGTTTTTGTCACAGATGTCCTCTTCGCCCACTACCAGACGATTGATGGCAATCCTGACGACGGACGTTGTCGGTTATTCGCGCATGATGGAAGCCGACGAAGAAGGAACAATGGCAAGCGTTAGCCGCTTGCAAGAAGAGATCCTCAAGCCTCGAATCCTCAAGAGTGGCGGCCGGACAATCAAAGTTATGGGTGACGGCCTACTTTCGATCTTCGATAGCCCGGTCGTCGCCATCTCGACGGCGTTACAGGTACAGCATCTGCTGGCAAGCGAGGCTGTAGGTGCCAGTGGCACCGATGCTCTTCGAATTCGAATTGGTATAAACTACGCCGAGGTCATGATCACTCAGGACGATGTGTTCGGCGACGGCGTGAATGTTGCGGCGCGCCTCGAACAACACGCGTTACCGGATGGCATCTGCATCTCAGAAACAACGCACGACATCCTTCCAGAGGAATTGCAGCGGCTGTTTGTAGATGGAGGACTGCTACATCTGAAAAATATTTCCAGGCCGGTGCGTGCATGGCATTGGCCTCGCACTCCCACGATAGTGCAGTCAATTCGAACTGTCGTCGCCGTCCTTCCCTTTCAAAGCGCAGATGAAGCAGCGAACGAGTTCCTCGTCGACGGCTTTACTGAGGACATCATCTCCGGTCTGGCGAGATTCAGGAGCCTGTCGGTGATTGCGGTGTCCTCAGCGTTTGCCTTCCGTGATCGCTCGGAGGGTTTAAAGGAAGTTGGGCGCAAGCTCGCTGCCAACTATCTCGTGACCGGCAACATGCGTCGGTCGGGAGACGAGGTTCGGATCACGGTGCGGATGATCCAAGCCGACACGGAGCGGTTGGTCTGGTCTGAGAAATATCAGCGGCAAGCGGCAGATATTTTCGGCATCCAGGACGAGATCGTGAAAATGATTGTCGCAAATCTCGTGGGCCAAATTGAAAGCTGTGATTATCGAGAGTCCCTCCGGCGGCCGCCGGCCAGCCTCGCTGCTTACGAATATTATCTGCGAGGGCTCGTGCATCTCAGAGGCTACGAGCCGGATGACAACGTCAAGGCGGTGGAGATGTTCGAAGCAGCGGTTGCCGGCGACGGAGGCTTTGCACTGGCACACGCTCATCTTGCGTTGGCGAGGATAGCGGTCGGCGGCTATGCCAACGCGCCGGAGGCTGTACTTCGCGACGGGATCGCCCTCGCTCGTCATGCCGTAAAGTTGGACGAGGGAGAGGCTGGCGCCCATCGTGTACTCGGGCTCGCTCACCTTTACTTGAAGGATTTTGACAACTCCGAGAGAGAATTCCGCTTGGCATATAAGCTCAATTCCAGTGACGCCCATGCATTGGTCCAGCTCGGCGGACTTCTGGCAAGACGAAACCGTGTAGAGGAAGCGCTTCCCTTGGTCGAAGAAGGGATGCGACTCAACCCCTACCCGCCTCACTGGTATCACGCGGTTTTGGGTAATCTTCTCTATTTTAAGGGCGACTACGAGCAAGCCCTAGCGGCGCTAAAGCAGCTACCGAACCCCGGAAAGTATACGAGCACCCGAATGATCGCCTGCTTGTCGATGGCAGGCCGCTCCCGCGAGGCTGCCGCACTTGCCAAAAGCGTTCGCGAAAATCATCCAGATCTGACGATCGGAGAGTTTTTGGCGCGAGGGATCGTGGTTGAAACCGCCGAACAGACTGAGAAGTTCAGACAGGGCCTGTCGGGAACGGGATTGCCGGAGTGATAGGACGCTGATGGCCACGTCCAGAGGCGGGGGAGTATGGCCATGCCATGAGCAAGCTAACAGCCGCCCACTCGTCTCTGGGAAAACGGAGTCAGTCCGGACAGGAATGATCAGGCAGCGCGCTCGCAGAGACGGGGCTGTCCGTCGGTGGTGCTTGGATACCGGACGCGGCCGTCCCTGACCAGCTTGTCGAGGCCTCGGGATAGCACGTTGCCAAGCTGGCCAAGTCATGGATCGTCCTCGGTCAACCCGATCTGCAGCGCGACCTGCTAGAGCGAGATTGTTTTAGGTCTGTTCATATCCGGCTTCCCTGAAGTAGCTATGGCCCCGGCGTGACGTCCGACGTCTGGAACACTTCCTCCATCTTTCGGTCGATGACGACATCCCGGTATCGGCGATCGACGACGTCCAGGGCCGACGCTTCGTGCTTCGTGAAGGTGTAGTCCTTTCGGGTGAGAAGCGGAACCGCCGAACCCTAAGCGGGTTTGAGAGCCGGTCGCTCGGCTGGTTTTCACCCCGAAAACCGCTGTCTCCTGTTAAGCCGGGCGGCCGCCCCGGCTTAACTGGTCGACGGTCCTCTTGATCGATGTTGCAGATCCTTCAATTGGAAGAGGACGACAGCTCACCTGCTTCACCGATGCTTGCAGCGCCCGCGCCCGGCTTGCAAATCGATCACGGCCTCGAGGCTATTTCCAAGAATTTCTGCCAATATTCTCTTTTCCGTTCAACACGCCAACAGACTTCGGGCCTGTATTATTCCAGGTATCACACACCGCCTTGCCCGCGTCCCTCCCCCCCTTCCAGGTACGGCAGAACGTGTTGCCAGAAATGTGCCACACGCCGTCAATTGAGATTACATCTCCGGAATCGAGTTTAACCTGACCATGTGCGGTGCCGTCCTTGAGTACAGAAAGCTCCCCACTGTAGCCCTCTTTTGGGCCGCCCAGCGCAATCACTTTGCCGTCTGAAAGCAGAGCCTGAAGCTCCTTTCCTATCATCGCGGTAGCAGCAATAGCTTGCGTTCCGAGAAACATCACAGATAGTCCAATCAGTATAGTTCTATGCATCGGCCGATTTCTCCCATCTCTGTCAAGCACAGTTTCTATCCGACATATAAGAACCACAAGTCATCTCTTGTAATTAGCTACAACCCTCCTTGCCGAAAAAGCGAAGTCGCTCGATAATTTGATAGTTGTCAGCAGATATCTGGGGAAAAGTTAGTTCATGGATTATTGTTTTATTGAAAACCTATGATTTGTGTTCGAAATAGTTTTTGCGGCGCAATTAATTCGCCAGCCCAGAAAACACCCCCTTTCCTGATCCCGCTCCAGCGGGGTTTTTCTTTTCTGAACTCAACAATCGTCGAGCAAGTACAGATTAATCCAAGCATTGGTGCGGAAACGCACAGGAACCTTTTCGATCAATCGTTGTTTGGCCAAAAGGATCGTACAGGTGGCCCCAATCCCGGGGCCGTCCGCCATCCCTTCCTTCCTGTACGATCCGTCCTTTCCAGATTGCCCCGTTTCGGCGGGGCTCCTTTTTTGATCTGCGGCGCGAGCAAAGCGCAACCAGCCGGTTCCGCCGAGAAACAAACTTCGCCGAGAGTTTGACAGCCGGACCGCGCGGAGCATGATGCCATCCCTGTAGGCGGTAGCCGTCCCACTTCAGCCCGTTGCGTCGGATCTGACGTTCGCCCAAAAGACCCTGGAGGGGGCGCTGACATGGCCGCTCGTTGCTGGCGCATTGATATGATGGTGGACCGGGGAACGCCGGACGTCTGGGCGTACAAACGTGATCATTCGATCCGAATGCCCAGAGCGGCCGCTGTTCGAAGGAACGAAGTGGGTATTTCCTATCTCGCACCGGCGAGTGGTTCCATCGTCAAGGAGGTCGGCAACAGCCGCAAGAAGGTCGAAGACGGACTCGATCATAAGTGAACAGCATGATCTTCTTCACCAGCGACACCCATTTCGGCGACTCTCGCGTTCTTCGCATCGATCGGCGACCATTCCCTGATATGGCGACCCACGATGTCGCCCTCATCAGGAACTGGAACCTGATCGTCGGGATCGACGACGAGGTTTGGCATTTGGGCGACTTCATGTCATCGCGTGCGGGCGATTGCGACACGCTCCTCGACCGCCTGCACGGCAGGAAACATCTCATTGTCGGCAACAACGATTCAGAGGAGACGACCGGTGCATCGGGCTGGAGCAGCGTCCAGCATTACAAGGAGTTGACCTTGGACGGCTACCATCTGGTGCTGTGCCACTACGCGTTTAGAACCTGGAATAAGATGGGCAAGGGCTCGGTCAATCTACACGGACACTCCCACGGCAGGCTGAAGCCGGTCCCCCGTCAGTTCGATGTCGGCGTCGATGCGCGTGAACTCCAGCCGGTCCGGCTTGACGCTCTGCTTGCCTCGACCCGCCGAAAGGCCAACGCGCGGCGAGCTAAAATGAACGCGACCTGAGCTTTGCGCGCTTTCTTGCGGCAAACTCCAAGTGGCACTTGCCTGGTTTGCCCTCGATTTCGGGCGCCAGCCGCTATCGGCGGTTCAAGGGACCGGTCCTTTTGGAAGACGCGCCGGTCAGGCCGGAGAATGCATCGCGGCTTCTCAGGAAAACTTTCAGCGGGTTGGCGCGTTAACATCGCGCGCCCAGAACACGAGGACCGCTGATGACCAAGGGATTTCGATTCGATCTGCTCGCCAAAGGCGGTTATGCCGCGCGCGGCGTTGTCTTTTTCCTTGTGGCCGGGCTTGCTCTCTTCTCCGGCCTGGCGGGTGGCCGGCCGGAGACGAAATCCGCGGTTTCGGCACTGCTCGGGCAGCCGCTCGGTCGCGTTTGGGTCGGATTGATCGGGCTCGGCCTTCTCGGTTTTGTCGCCTGGAGGTTGGCGCAGTCTCTAGCCGATAGCGACGGCCATGGTGGCAAGGCAAGAGGATTGGCGATCCGATCCGCACTCTTCGGCAGCGCCATCACCTATCTCGGGCTTGCCGGATATGCACTCGGCAACGCTCTTTTCATGGGCGGCAGCAGCGGAAGTTCCGGTGAGAAGGATCTGGCAGGATGGATCATGTCGCAGCCCTTCGGCTCCTATCTTGCGATCGCCGTCGGAGCTGGCTTCGTCATCGGCGGCTTCGTGACGGCCGCCAAGGGCATCACCAGGAAGTTCGAACGCCACCTTCGGATATCTGATCAAAAGGGTATTGTGGCATTGGTATGCATCTACGGTCTTGTCGCCCGCGGCGTCGTGTTCGCGATTACAGGGGTCCTTTTCGCCTATGCGGGTTTCAGGGTGGATCCTGGACAAGCCGGCAGCATGGGCGACGCCTTGGAATGGCTCCGCCAGCTTCCGCTGGGATCCTTTCTGTACGTCGCCGTCGCCGTGGGATTGGCGGCTTTCGGAATTTATAATCTTGTTGAGGCAAGGTACCGCATCGTTCGGAGTCCTTCGCTAGCGGACGCTAAGCGTTCGATCTCGATGGCGGGTTCCTGACATTACTTTTCCTGTGCCAAGGTGCCGTTATGCGGAGGTCGAGCTGGCAGCTGGAACTTCAATGTCGATAAGCAGCCCTTCCTCCGACCAGGTTTTCTCGAGACGTCCTTGAAGCTGCTTTTCAACCATTGCGCCGACGATCACCGTACCAAAACCCCGCTTGGCCAATTTGGGTGGAGTGGGGGCGCCTACCTCCTGCCAGCGGATGTTAAAGCCGGCCCCGGACGGTCCGGGCTTCCAACTGATCGAAAGCCTGCCTTGCGCAGTGGCAAGCGCACCGTGATGGGCTGCGTTGACAGCGAGCTCATGGAGCACGAGCGCAAGAGGCTGGACGACCGGCGCAGGCATTTTGAGATCCGGCCCGCTAAAAAAGGCGCGGGTGGCCGCGAATGGCGCCACCTGCTGGCGAATGAGTTCCTCAAGAGAAATGCTTGTCCATCTTCGTGCAGCAAGCAAGCTATGCGCACGGGCGAGCGCCTGCACGCGGTGTTGGATGGCGGCGGCGTAAAGCGCGGGGTCTTCGGCGTTGCTCAGGCGGACGATGCTGTCGACGATCGCCAGGACATTCTTGGATCGGTGGTCGACCTCCATGAGCAGGCGATGTTCGGAGGCTTCCAGTGCCTCGATCCGCCGGTACTCCGTCATGTCGATTTGCGACCCGAAGAAATACAGGATCCTTCCATCATCTCCATGGATAGGGCTGAGATGCAAGCGGTTCCAGAACTGCTCTCCCCTTCTCTTGTAATTGAGGATCTCGACGGTGATCTCGCGCTCTTCGGCGATAGCGGCACGAATTTCGGCAACGGCGATCGGAGACGTAGCAGGACCTTGGAGGAAACGACAGTTGCGGCCTAGTATCTCCCTGGCCTCGTAACCTGTCAGTTCAAGGAATGCCTTGTTGGCGAGCACGATCGGCAGATCGCGCTTGCGCGCATCGGTAACGACCATCGGCATCCTGGTGCGTTCAAATGCGATCGCTGCCAACTCTTTCCGATCGGCAGAAGCTGCTTTTGAAGATGCGGAGGGCAAATCCCCGTGGAGTTTTTCTTTGGTATGGGCTGTCATGCTTGTACGCTCACAAAGTCGTCGGCTGATAACGTAGCTCGTGTATCTTTGTTTCCGAGACAGTTGCGTGGCTTAAGCGATTGCTACTCCCCGAGACTTGCCGGACAACGTGTCACGGCTGCGGCCTTTGCCAACGCCACGCCGTCCGGTATAAATCAGATGAGGCCTTTCAGCCTTGCAGGCCCTGAAAGGATCTGACGCACCACATGATCATGAAACTGTTTTCTAATTCCAGCCGCTCCCGGGAGCGCTTTCTCGAAGCGATCCTCCAAAGCGCGATCGAGTATGCGATCATCTCCATGGATCTCGATGGCCTGGTGACCACGTGGAATGAGGGCGCGCGCCGGATCCTCGGATGGGATGCGGATGAGATTGTCGGCCAGCCTGCAGCGGTCATTTTCACCGAGGAAGACAGGCAGGCCGGGATTCTCCAGCTGGAAATGACTGCCGCTTTGACCGAAGGTCACGGCAATGATGAGCGCTGGCACGTTCGCAAGGACGGCACATTGTTCTGGGCGTCCGGTCAGATGATGGCGTTGACATCGGACGACGGCGAAGTCGAAGGTTTCGTGAAGATCCTGAGAGATCGCACCGAGCAGAGAGAGAATGAGGAACGGCAGCGCATCCTGATGCACGAACTCTCTCACCGCATGAAGAATACGCTGGCCGTCGTTCAGGCCATCACCAGCCAATCCTTCCGAAACGCCAGCTCTCTGGAGGATGCGGAGCATTCGATCACGGCACGCATCAATGCTTATTCAAAGGCGCACGACATTCTGCTTCAGCAGAACTGGCTGGGCACGAGCATGACGACAATCGTCGAGGCGACCGCGATCAATCTTGGACTTGAGACGTCAGGACGTTTCAATGCGAGCGGTCCTGCGGTTGAATTGGGTCCACAGGCGGCCCTTTGCTTCTCCCTGGTGCTGCACGAACTCGTCACCAACGCCAGCAAGTATGGTGCGCTGTCGGTAGATACAGGGACGGTCGAAATCGAATGGTCCGTACGCGATGAGGCGGGCGACCAACGCCTGAAATTCACTTGGCAGGAGGTTGGAGGCCCGGCGGTGGAAGCTCCGAGCAAGAAGGGGTTCGGCACACGCCTCGTCAGTTCCAGCCTGTCCGCCTTTGGAGAGGTCGCACTTGATTATGCGCCGACAGGGCTCATCCTAAGACTGGATGCGCCGCTCCAGAAGCTGCAGTATAAAAACTATTCAGACGCTGAGGAATAATTTGACTACGAAGCTAGGCCGCAGGCGCGGCGAGGCACCCCGCTCGCACCGTAAGTGATGCGCGCACCAATTTCTTTTATGGTTCAGGGGCATCACGCCGGCATGGCTATGCGCCTGACCGGCATCGGGTCGCAGTATTTGTTTGCTTTCACGGATGCCGACAAGAATTACTTTGACGGCGCCAAGACCTACAAAGTGACGTTGCCGAAAGACATCCCGGAAGCGAACTTCTGGTGGTTTACGCTCTACGACAACATGACCCGCTCGATGCTCGACACGCCACAAGGCTATCCGCGCGCCGGCAGCCAGAGCTTCCCCTCGCCGGCAGCCGAGGCTGCGGACGGCTCCACGATCGTCTACTTTGGCCCGACCCAGCCCGACGGCGTTGCGCGGGGCAACAGGATCCAGACCGACCCGAAGAAAGGCTGGTTTACGCTCCTGCGCCTCTACAGCCCGCTTGAGCCATTCTTCACCAAGGAGTGGCGTCCGAGCGAGATCGAGTTGACCCAGTGATGGCCGCTGGCTGTTGAAGAGTGGCGCCTCTCCACGCTCGGCGGTGGCGCCGCTCGACCATGTGTACGTTTTTGACCGAACTTCTGAAGGGCGGCTGCATCGGACGAAAGTCCATTTCGGGTCGCCCGAAGTTAGAATAAAGCGGGACTGATCGCCCATCATTATAACGAAAAGATTTATTGTTGGCCGAATGAGGGATCTGGAATGCTTTCCTCTTCAGACAAGGATCGGAGGGACCTTCGTCATTTCAGCGAGCCGTTGGTTTCGGTGGTCATCCCGGCGTTCAATGCTTTCCGCTATATTGAACGCACTCTTCGATCTGCCGGTCGCCAGACCTACCGGAACTTGGAGATCATAGTCATCAACGACGGCTCTACCGATGATACCGCAAGGGTGGTCGAGCAAGTGGCGCTGGAAGATTCCCGGATTCGCTTGCTGTCCACGCCAAACCGCGGCGTTGCCGCAGCAAGGAACACCGGCATCCAGGAAGCAGCAGGTTGGTTCGTCGCATTTCTTGACGCGGACGATCTCTGGCACCAGACAAAAATCGAAAAGCAGGTGAATGCGCTCAAGTGCTTATCCCCACAGTGGGCTGCGGTTTATGTGCTGCATTACATCATCAATAGTCACGACGAGATCCTTCGCTCCTGCCGGCCCGATGTCGCGAGAGGATATATCTTCGCCCGGCATCTGACTTTCAAATATGTCGGCAATGGAAGCGCCCTTCTTGTCCGTCGGGATGTCGCGCTCGAGATTGGCGGGTTTGACAGCTCATATGCAGCGGCAGGAATTGGCGGCTGCGAAGATCTCGATTTCGAGCTCAGGCTGGCTGCGCGCTATCATATCGAAGTCGTGCCTGAACGGCTCGTTGGATACAGGCAGTATCCCGGCAACATGTCGTCCAATCACCTGCAAATGGGCCGAGGCGCTCTGGAAGTTGTCAGGCGTTCGCTGGCCGCAAATGCTCCGCTTCCAAAATACGCAACGAAAAGCGCAACCAACGCCACCCAGAAATATGCATTTTGGGAATTTCGACAAGCCAGGAACACATATCTGTCACTTGTGACCATTTGGTCGATAGCACGAAGCGAGCCAGGTTTCATCGTTCGACTTGTACTCGATAAATCCCTGCGCCTGATACAACACTGTCTTCGTCTCGTGACCACAACAGCGAACGGTCAAGCTCCACCGCGAATGAACAGGTCGAAATTCGACCAGCAAATTGTCCCTTCCCCTGTCGAACGACCGGACGAGACCGAGCAATTTCGACGTCACCTGATGCGACTGGCAGCGGTGGATGCCGAGCTGAGTTCAATGCTAGAACCCCTTGCGAAGGAGTTCGCTCCGGCGGCTATAAATCACAAGCCCCGTCTCCGCAGCCGGACGCTAGAATCAGACATTTGAGCCGGCATCCCAGCGGTGGTTTCGTGGAGGCCAGAGGGCGGCCGTTGCAAGCCGCCCGCAACGTAGCTTCGATTATTTCGCCATTGCGGCTCTAGCCGCCTCGATTTGCGCCTTGACGGCGTCGAGATTGAAGCTCGCTCCTTTCTGCATCGGCGGGAATTCGATGGCGGTTTCCGCCAGCTTCCCGACTTCCTGCTGGACAAACACGAAGCGCCAGAATTGGAACATGAACCATTCGTTGAAATACCCCTGTGCGCCGTCCAGCGTTCCGTTTGCCGGCGTGCCCAGGCGTTCGAAGGGATCGAGGCGCAGGTTCGTGATTGAGGGCGCGTCGACATGCTCCTTGGCTCCGAGCCAGCCATTCGGCTGCTCGATAAAGCGATACTTGTAGTCATCAATGCGCACCGCGCCCAGCGTGCTTTCGCCAAAATAGAAGATCTCGTGGCGCTTCGACGGGCCTTTGCCAGTGAGCAGATCTAACTGGTTGTAGCCGTCGAGATGGTTCTTATAGGTCCGGTCTCCGATCTGCTTTCCCTTCAACAGTTCGTCCGTGATGTTCGGATTTCCGGCAGCGGCCACGAAAGTCGGCAGCCAGTCCAGTCCGGAGATCAGGCCATTCTCCACAGTTCCGGCAGGAATCTGGCCGGGCCAGCGAATAAGCGCCGGCACGCGGAAGCCGCCCTCGTAGATCGTACCCTTCTGCCCTCGAAAGGGTGTGTTGCCGCCGTCCGGCCAGGTGAATGTCTCCGTGCCGTTGTCGGTCGTGAACAGGACGATGGTATTGTCGTCGACGCCTAAATCCTTGAGTTTCTGCATCACCAAGCCGACGTCGTCGTCGAGTTGAGCCATGCCTGCTTCCTGGAGCGACCAGCCATTCTGCGCAGTCCGCAGCGCCTCATACTTGGGCGAAAGATGAGTGATGACGTGCATGCGGGTGGGATTGAGCCACAGGAAGAAAGGCTTGTTCTCCGCCTTGGCCTTCTCCACGAACTTCAAGGCTTGGTCGCGGATCTCGTCGTCCACCGTTTCCATCCGTTTCGGATAGAGCGTGCCGGCGTCTTCGATTCTCTGCTTGCCGACCTTCCCCCAGCGCGCGTCTACGGTCGCGTCGTCTGTTGTCGTTGCCCAGCTATGGACCATGTTGCGCGGCCCGACCTTGTCCAGCAAGTCCTGCGGATAGTTGGGATGGGCGGGATCTTCCATTGCGTCGAGGTGATAGAGATATCCGAAGAACTCGTCGAACCCGTGAACCGTCGGCAGGAACTCGTTGAGGTCGCCAAGGTGGTTCTTGCCGAACTGGCCGGTGGCATAACCCATGTCCTTGAGGGCAGTCGCCAACGTCACGGCTTCCGCCGGCAGGCCGGTCTTGGCACCTGCCTGCCCGACGGTGGTCATGCCGGTACGAATCGGAAGCTCGCCCGTGATGAAGTTCGCCCGGCCCGCCGTGCAACTCGCCTCGGCGTAATAGTCGGAGAACAGCATGCCCTCGGCGGCGATCTTGTCGAGGTTCGGCGTACGGCCGGCCATCAAGCCGCGGTGATATGCACCGATGTTCCACATGCCAATATCGTCGCCCATGATGACGACGATGTTGGGCTTTTGCGCTTCTTGTGCCTGCGCCGGGACAAGCGCGCCCCAGAGAACGGCCGAAGCAGCCAATGCTCCGATGCCGTAGATGATCCTGCGATACATGTGACTCCTCCGTTGTGAATTCCGGCCGAACGACGAACCATCCGAACGCACGGCAGCAAAATTCAACGAGCGCCGCAGTCGCGTATTCACTCTGAATTCAATCGAAACAACTGGAGCAATTTCAGTTTCGGACGCCCTTCAATTGGGAACGGCACCGCCCAAGCGTGAGGTCCCTCGGTTTGCGAAAGGAGGCTCACAGCGCGCAACCTACCAAACGGCGGCCCGTCGCGATATTGTACCTTGGGGCAGCCATGGCCGTTCTGTAATTTTCTTGAAAGGAAACAGACATCTCTTTCGACACTCGCTGTTCGCGAGCCGATAGCCGGAAAGTTGGCGGTAGAGCAGGTCGCCTGAATTCGGTGACTAGGCGCCACGATATCGGCGGATGCAATGGCGGCTGCGAGGCGTTTGGGGAGCACCCAGCACGTCAGGGCATGGCGAAACCAACATCATTGAGATCTCCACGCGACACGAAGAGACTTGTTCTATGCCCACGATTGAGGAGCATGGCCGGTTGAAGCGTATGAAAGACCAGGCACACGGATCAACGGCATTCTTCCGAGCCGGACGAGGGAAATAACATGGCGAAAAAATGGCCACGATCCTCGACACCGAACCCAAGATTTACCGTGAAGGTGCGAGCGGCACATCACCAACCATTTACCTCGCAAGACGCGTGCTCCATCCGCTGGCATTGATCGGTAAATCATCAGGGAGGTTCTGACTGGAGTTGGGCAACATGCTGAACCTCCCTGACGTCCTTTCAGCAAGGATCAGGAGAATCTAAGCCGGATCGTGCCGGGGGAAAGCCGGACTTAAGTCCGGCTGGCGACGTCAGGACACGCTGCTCATATTAGGTCTGAGGCAATATGAAGGTCCGTGGAGGGGCGGACAGGAGGAGAAAATGAAGTTCGGCCCCGATAACTACAATCACGAAGAGCGCTGCTCGCAAGGCCATAGTTCGGCATCCACGATCGCCACAATCGAAGCAGCCCTTTCCGCCGATCCGGATATCGACAGCAGTGCCATCGAGATCAGGATGCTCGGCCCTGTCGTCCTGCTCGAAGGCTTTATAACCAAGGCTGTGGACCGCGACAAAGCCATCTCGCTTGCTGCGATGATCGTCGGCTGGGAGAACGTCCAGGACCGGATGCTCAGCCGTTTTCCCACGCAATAGCCAGGCGAATCTTACGCTAGAGCCTTTCCGGATTAGATTGCAGCATTCTGTTGGCTCAAACGGAGTCGGATGGTCGACCGGCCGGCGCGTGTCGTAGCCCAGTTCTACGGCCAAGCCGGCCGGTCGATCAGCCGGCCCGTTTCAGCCAACCCGAAGGGCCGGGCATCTTTACGTCAGGGCAAAGGCGATCGGCTCGGACGTACCTGGGGGTATGCCCGTCGCCAATCGCCTTTGCCCTGACGAAAACCTGCTCCGGCAGAATGCTGCAATCTAACCCGGAAAGGCTCTAGGACCAAGGTCGGAGCGGCCCCGGCCTGAAGTCCCACACCTGGAACACTTCCTCCATCTTGCGGATTGTCTCCTCAGCGGAACCAACCGCATCCAAGGAGGAAAACAGATGAATATCAAACTAGTAGGGTTCGCAGTGGGCGTCCTTATGGCGTCGACTTCTGCCTTTGCGCAGTCGTCCACGGTGACGGGCGCCGCAGGCGGTGCTGCAACGGGCGCGATTGTCGGCGGCCCGGTCGGCGCTGCTGTCGGCGGCATCGTCGGCGGCGTCGCAGGTAGCGTCATCGATCCGCCGCCGCCGAAGGTGGTGACCTATGTTCAGCAGGCTCCGGCCCCGACCGAGCGTGTCGTGGTGAAGGAGAGAGTGGTCGTCGGACAGCCCCTGCCGGAGACCGTGGTCGTCACGCCAATTCCCGATGATCCGAACTATGCATACGCGATCATCAACGATCAGCGTGTGATCGTCGAACCTTCCTCCCGGAAGGTCATCCAGGTCATTCAGTGACCTCGGGCGGCTCAGCCGCCCCTTACGACGATTAGGGCACGCATGCGACGCATGAGAATGCGGGACGGCATCGCGTGCCCGAAACCTCCGAGGTTGATCATGAAAAGCAAGCATCTCCCCATGCTCGTAGCAGCGCTGTCACTCAGCGTATCGCCGCTTGCAACTCAGCCCGCGGCAGCCCAGCAGGACACCAGGAGCGGCGGCCAGGCGCAATCCGGTTCTCAGACGGGCACCGATGCCGGTTCGCAGTCCGGCTCCAGCGCCAACGGCACCGGCACCCGCACCGGCACCGGCACCGGCATTATGGCGTTGCCGATGAAGATCTCAAACGCACTTCTTAGCTGACACCTGACCGCAGGACCATCGCTCCATCGGCAAAAACAGCGCATTCAAGGCGTCGTCATCGGTCCGGTTTGGGCGGCATCAAATTGCCGAACTCCATCGGAAATGGAAAAATGATCGTCGAGGTCTTTTCGCCGGCGATGACGTTCAATGTACTCAAATAACGAAGTTGCATTGCCTCGGGTTGCCTGGCGAGGATTTCGGCTGCTTCAAGCAGTTTGGCTGCAGCCTGCTGCTCGCCTTCGGCATTAATGATCTTGGCACGCCGCTCGCGCTCGGCTTCCGCCTGACGGGCAATTGCGCGGATCATCGATTCGTTGATGTCGACATGTTTGATCTCCACATTGGCAACCTTGATGCCCCAGGCATCGGTCTGGGCGTCGAGGATTTCCTGAATGTCGATGTTGAGCTTGTCGCGTTCCGCCAGCATCTCGTCGAGGTCATGCTTGCCGAGCACCGAGCGCAGTGTGGTCTGGGCGAGTTGGCTCGTCGCCATCATGAAGTCCTCGACCTGGATCGTCGACCTCTCGGGATCGACAACCCGGAAATAGATCACCGCGCTGACGCGGACCGAAACATTGTCATGCGAAATGACATCCTGCCCGGGCACGTCGAGCACCCGCGTGCGCAAGTCGACCCGCATCATCTGCTGGACATAGGGGATGAGCAGGATCAAGCCAGGCCCCTTGACACCGGTGAAACGGCCAAGCGTGAAAACCACGCCGCGTTCGTATTCCCGCAGGATCTTGATCGCAGATGCGACGACGACGAGCAGAACAAAGATAATCACAAGGTAGAAGGCGAGATCTGAAAACATGCCCATGACTTTTCCTCCTGCATCCTGAAGGCGGTTAGGCCTCCTGCGAACTGCGGACCACTTCGAGCGTCAACCCATCCCGGCCTGTCACTTTCACGCCGTCGCCGGCGGAAAGCGGCTCAGTTGAAATGGCCTTCCAGCGCTCGCCATGGGCGATGACGTAGCCCGAGATGCCCGTCCAACTGTCGACCTTGCCTGAAATTCCGATCATCTGCTCGCCGCCGGTGACGACATCGTGCCGGCGCGAGATGTAGGCGAGACGGGCAATGACAAGGCTAAGAGCGAGGCAGGCGACGGCGATTGCGCCAAGCACCGACCAGGAAACCTTAAGCCCGGGTATGTCCGTGTCGAACAAGATGGTAGCGCCGAGCATCAGTGCGATGCCGCCGCCGACGCCGAGTGCGCCGAAGGAGGGCGAATGCGCCTCGGCCACCGTCAGACCCACGCCGAGAACGATCAGCCCGAGGCCCGCAAAACTCACCGGCAGCAAGGCCAAAGCATAGAGACCAAGCAGCAGGCAGATGCCGCCGATGGTTCCCGGCACCAGCGTCCCAGGCGTCAGAAATTCGAAGATCAGGCCGTAGATACCGACCATCATCAAGATCAGCGCGATGTTCGGATTGGTGATCACCGAAAGCAGGCGGGTTCGCCAGTCCGGTTCAAGTTCCTGGACGATGAGACCCGATGTTTCGAGCCGGACATCCGTTTGACCGACCCGCACGACCCGACCCTGCGCCTGTGCCAGGAGATCGTTTATATCGGCCGCCACGAAATCTATGACCTTCTCACGCAGAGCTGCGGCGGAGGAAAGGCTTGCGGCCTCGCGCACGGCGCGCTCCGCCCAGTCGGCGTTACGATTGCGCAGTTCCGCAAGCCCGCGGATATAGGCCACCGCATCGTTGATCGCCTTCGCCTCGCCGGCAGCGCCCGGCACTTGCCGCTGCTTGCCGGTCGTATCAGGGCTGTCGTTCCGGTCATCATCGGATGGTCGGCCGCCAAGTGCGATCGGCGTCGCCGCACCCAGATTGGTGCCCGGTGCCATTGCCGCGATATGGCTTGCGTAAAGAATATAGGTGCCGGCGCTAGCGGCTCGTGCTCCGCTGGGTGCAACGAAACTCGCGACCGGTATCGGGGAGGCAAGGATCGCACGAATGATGTCGCGCATCGACGTGTCGAGACCGCCGGGCGTGTCGATCTGCAGGACAACCAGGCTGGCGCCGCGTTCATTGGCCCGCTGAAGGCCGCGTCTTACATAATCGGCCGTCGCCGGGCCAATCGCCCCGCTCATCTTCAGGACTATAGCGACACGCTCCGCTTCGGATGCGGGCGTCGCCAGGCCAAAAGCCGAGAACAACGTCAGCAGCAAAGCAAGGATTGACGGCATCCACCGCCAAAGCTCCAAACGCCACACAATCGTCCGCCGGACTCTCATATCTTGAAATATATGGCAGAACTGCGAAACGGTAAGAGACAAGTCTGAGCTGGCTTGCTCGCTGATGGCGAGCAGGAGGAAAAGCAGCCGGTCGTAGTCGTTTACAAATACGCGACGACGCTTCTCACGGACGTCAAGTCCATCTGCCAGAATTGGTCTTCGCGCGCTGCCGGCTCTTTTGGATCTTACGATCTCCGCCGCTTTCCTCGCTGCTGGAACAGGCGAACGCCTTGCCATGTCAATACATAGAAAACTGCACCGCATAGCGCGGCGAGCGGAAGGCCGCCGACAAGTATCGGCTTGAGAATTGGATGCCAAAGTGGCGCAAAATCGAGGTGCCGGAGCAGCGTGAACAGATTGGCTTCACCCACCCGCTCGGGCGCCCGACCCAAAAGAAAAATGCCGATCCGGTAAGCGGCAGCAAAGATCAGAGGAAAGGTAAGAGGGTTCCCAAACGCCGTCCCGAGCGCAGCCGCGATCATATTGCCTCTGAGGACGAAGGCTAGACAAAAGGCCAAGATGAAGTGAAAGCCGAGGAACGGCGTACAGGACACGGCCACCCCTGCTGCCACGCCAGCCGCAATGGCGTGAGGAGTAGCCTTCAAGCGAAGAACTCGAATGGCGATGTATCGGATGGACCGCAATAGCCCCTTGGATGGCCAAAAGACTTCACGGATCCGCTGAGCCGGTGAGAGCGGCTTCCGTCTCCTAAACAGCATTCCTTACCTTCCGCGGCGTGAGCGCTTGGGTTCACAATCGAATGATATATCGAGAGGCCCGTGTCCGGAACCCAAGCCATCGATCTGTGCAGGCAAGCGAATTCTTCGCGCCGGTCATTGGTACCGCTGCAGCTTATCGCGCTTTCCTGATCTTACCGGTCTGGCACGAATACGGAGTGTCGATTGGGCACGATGTCGTCCAATGCATTTCAAGGATGCGCCTGAAGTTTATCCGCAGCAGCCTCGATGAAACCGACTGCGTTCGCAACCCCATCCTCGTCCCGGATTGGTGCGCCAACCGCATCTGCCTGGCGTCGCATATGTGGATCGTCCATGGCTGCGAGTGCATCTGTCAGGCTCTCGACGGTCAATGCTCT
>NZ_JAWDIV010000035.1:0-50011 GCF_032464655.1 Rhizobium sp. 25PS6 | reverse complement strand
AGAGGCAGCGCGACAGCGCCGGATCGGCGAGCGCTGCCAGCCAGCCGATCGCATGCGGCTCGGCCATCATGATCTGGTGCCTCAGGATTTCGATGAAGATAATTTCCGTCAGTCGCGGCAGCATCGAGACGCCGCCGGCCCGTGGCCTGTCGACCTCCTCGACCATCTGGCGGATGGTGGCGCGCAGCCAGTCACCGTCATTGGCGGCCCGCGTTCTGACATGGATAAGGCTCGGCAGGGACTGCCGAAGCGGCGCGAAGCTCAGCCCGTCCCATTGCAGGTAGCCGCAGAGCAGCCGCACGCCCTGCGTCTCGTCGCTGTAACGCAGCACGGGGATTTCCCGCCATGGCTTTCGCGGCAGGTCGCGGGTCGGCAGCACCAGCATGCCGTCACTGCCCGCGCCAAGCTGATGGCCGGTGCCGAAGGGAAAGACCAGCACGTCGCCTGCTTCCAGATCCGTCTCTTCGCCTTCCGTTTTCAGCCAGCAGCTGCCGGCGGCGACGATGTGAAACGGCATCGTGCCCGAGGCCTTTGCCGAAAGGCTTGCGAGCGAGGGCGTGGCATCCGTCTGCCAGTCGCCGGTCGGCATGAAGCAGAATTGCAGCGATCCCGACAGGCGGATCGTCGAGAGCAGCGCCGACAGCACATCGTCACGCGCCACGCCGCCGGCATCGTCTGGATTTTCGGACAAGGCTTCACGCATCCCGGCCAAATATGCGCGCCGCGCGTCCTCCTATCATCGACACGTTCACTGCAACTCGATTGGGAGAATACTATGCAAACGCCAAGCGACAAACTGGTCGTGCTCGTCACCAAGGGTATCGAATCCGAACTGTCCTCCGTCGCCTTCACCATTGCCAATGGCGGCATCACCGCGGGGCTGAAGGTCTCGGTGTTCCTCACCAGTACCGGGATCGACCTGGTGCGCAAGGGCGGCCAGCGCATGACGCATGTGCCGCCGCTCGAACCGCTCGCGAGCCTGATCGAGAATTTCCAGCAGCGCGGTGGCACGATCTGGGCCTGCCCGCCCTGCGTGACTTCCCGCGGCTACAACAAGGAAGATTTGCTCGACGGCGTCGTCATCGTCGGCGCCAGCGCCATGCATGCCGAGATCAAGGAAGGTGCTGCGACGCTGTCGTTTTGACCGGGGAAAGCCGGGTTGGGCGGGCGTTGAGGAAAGCGTCTTACACCGGCATCCCGAAACTTTGATGATCTGCGGCATTCTTGCGCTCGGAAATATACTTGTGTGATTGGGTCGATATACATGCGATACTGCATGATGAGGGCGGCACGGGCTTTCGGGGGCTTCAATGACATGCGTGAAGGTCAATGAACTGCTATCGGTGGCGGGGCAGCCCGACGCCGCAGCCTTCGCCGCTTTCGCCGCAGACGGCTTTGCTGCCGTCATCAATGCCCGGCCTGATGGCGAGGAGCCGGGCCAGCCGGGCAATACGGCCGAAAAAGCTTCCGCCGCCGCCGCCGGGCTCGCCTACAGCTTCGTGCCGGTGAAGGGGTCCGAGATCACTGAGGCCGATATCTTCGCCTTCCAGGCGGCGATGGCGCAAGCGAAGGGGCCGGTCGTCGCCCATTGCAAGAGCGGCACGCGGGCGCTGACGCTCCATGCGCTGGGCGAGGTGCTCGATGGGCGAATGAAGCCTGGGGATGTCGAGGCCTTCGGTCAAAACCTCGGCTTCGATCTTGCCGGCGCGCGACGTTTTCTGGAGAAGCGGGCGGGGCAGGCGCCTCATGTAAAGGCCTTCTTCGAGCCCCGCACCTGTAGTGTGCAATATGTGGTTTCCGATCCGGCGATGAAACGCTGTGCCATCATCGACCCGGTGCTCGATTTCGACGAGATGTCGGGGGCGACGGGGACGGCCAATGCCGATGCCATCCTCGCTCATGTCGAAAGCGAAGGGCTGACGGTCGAGTGGATCCTCGACTCCCATCCACATGCCGATCATTTCTCCGCCGCGCATTATCTGCATGAAAAGACCGGCGCTCCGACGGCGATCGGCATCCATGTCACCGACGTCCAGACGCTCTGGCAGGAGATCTACAACTGGCCGGCGCTTAAAACCGACGGCTCGCAATGGGACCGGCTGTTTGCCGATGGCGACACGTTCGAGATCGGTGCGCTTAAAGCCCGCGTGATGTTTTCGCCCGGCCATACCCTTGCCTCGGTGACCTATGTAATCGGCGACGCCGCCTTCGTGCACGACACGGTGTTCACGCCGGATTCCGGCACGGCGCGCACGGATTTCCCGGGCGGCAGCGCTAGCGCCCTCTGGCAGTCGATCCAGGCCATCCTGTCGCTGCCCGAGGAGACCCGCCTCTTTTCCGGCCACGATTATCAGCCCGGCGGCCGGCACCCGCGCTGGGAAAGCACGGTGGCGGCGCAGAAGCGCGCCAATCCGCATATATCAGGCATCGATGAGGCCGGCTTCGTGGCGCTGCGCCAGGCACGCGACCGCACGCTGCCGAAGCCGAAGCTTATGCTGCACGCGCTGCAGGTCAATATCCGCGGCGGGCGGCTGCCCGAGCCGGAGGGGAATGGCAGGCGGTATCTGAAGATACCGCTGGATGCGTTGTAGGACGTGAGTCAGGGATCGGATGTTGCACGCCTCGTAAAGCTGTTCCTATGCGGTAGAGATCGCTCCCATTGTTCAGACAGCGCTTCTATATCGGCTTACAAGGCATTCCCCACCTGTACAGCCGGTATCCATAAATGGATAAGGGCCGCCAGCTCCATCGGCCCGAATCAGGCCCTCCAAGGGAGCGCTTAAGACCCGTTCAATGGCCAAGAACTAGGCGTTCCAATACTGTCCGACCCCTGAATAAGAGCTTATTGCCGGTGATATACTGACGATCGAACGGGAAAAACAGCAAGCTGAACTGAGTCATATCGCGAAAGTTGTGGATACTCCAGGTTCAGCGGTCGATTCTGAAGACACGCATTCCATTTTCTATAGTTTATTTGTCTGTGATCGAGAGATTCAAATTAAAAACTAGCTGTTTGATTTTGCGAGGCAACCATGATTCTGCGCTTTCTTGCAATCCTGGCTGGTGTAGCCCTTGCCTCGTGCCAACCAAGCGACGGCACCTACCTCATGCGGGGACCGGGCTATGAGTTGAACGCCCAGCGCGCCGCCGGAACGTCCCGTGATCTTTATGCCTATATGAGCGTCATGTGCGCCGATGCCGGTCTTGCTCCCGTGACGGCGGGGTACGCCAGGGGTTGCCCGAGCAGGCTGGAAGCGAACGGATACCAGACCATGCTGCAGGCCGGCTTCAACGAGATCAACTCGGGATGCAAGGCCTATGTCCAGTTCATTTTCGAAGAGCGGATGCGCGAGCGCCGGTTCAAGAGCAGCAATTCCGCAATCCAGGCCTTCATCAGCGGCGTGCTGACGATCGAGAGCGCCGGAACTCAGCTGTTTTCATACCTGATATTGTCGTCGACGGCGGCCAATGCATTTTACGACGCCTCCCGGATCGACCCCCTGCAGGGCATGACCGTCGAAAACATCCTGAAGATCGTCGATGAGCGGCAGGCCGCCTTCGAAAAGGCAGCCGCATCAAGAGCGATCACATCGAGCCCGCAGCTCGTCCGGGTTTGGCGTGAATATCAATGGCTCTGCACGCCGCTGGCGATCAACTCGGATTTCAACGCGCTCGCGGCGGCGAGCATCGACGGCACCAAGGTCGATTTCGACGCGGATGCCCGCAAGGTTGTCAACCGCATCACCGGGACTATTGAAGGGGTCAAGAAATTTAATCAGGACGAAGGGCTGAAGCCGACCCCGAAAGCCGGGTCGGTGGATGGCGCCGTCAGCGCCGTCGAGAAGGAGCTGACGAACGATCAGGTGATGCGACTTCAATCGGCGCTGTGCACGACGCGCGACGGGAGCTTCGGCCAGGGCACACGGGCGGCCATCAATGTGTGGCGCAGGATGTTCTCCAAGGGAAAGCTGGAGGACGCCGAATTGAATCAGGGCCTGTCGTCGAACGATATCCTGTATCTGCTGCATACGCCGAGTTGCAGCTCTCTCGGCTACAAGACTGCCGCCGAGCGCGGATTTCTCTACGATGCCCCGGCGATGGAAAAGACCGCGACGACGGTATCGGTCGCATCGGGGCGCGCCCAGAACCTCCTGTTAATCGCCGAAAAGCTCGGAGTCAGCATCAGCACCGGGGAGACCAAGATCGACTCCGGCTTGAGGGCTGCCATCAAGAAAAAGCGAGAAGCGCTGACGCTGCCGAAAGGCGACTACATCGACTATGAACTGTTCATGAAGCTATTCAGCTAGCAGGGGCACGAGATGAATATTTATCGAACCAATCGACCCTTTGTGAAACTCTTCAATGCCGCGGACGCCGTGGACGCAACTGAAGTCCTGGGCATAGGTTTTTCCCGGTTCGTCGGTGACGGCACGGCGCAAAACGGCCGCCTCAAGGTCACGCGGGAAGGGGAGACAGAGCCAACATGGTGGGTCGATCAGGGCAGTCTGACCATCTTGACGGCCGAGGAATTGAAGATCGAGTTCCCGCCGATCGTCGATCTGGAGTTTTATGAAGACGCGGCGCTTGCCGCGCGAGCACTGTCCGGCGTTCTCGATGCCGGCGGCATGAATGTCGAATATCTCCTGCTGCTTGCCTGGGCCGAGAGCGGCTGGACTAACACCGACGCCCAAGGGCGCGACGGCGCGGATGCCGATCTCGCCGGGCCGATCGGCCCCTATCGGTTCGACGGAGATGTCTGGTCATCTCTCCTGAAAGATAAGGACTATCAAGAGGTTCTGCGTGGCTTTGGCGACTCCGACCGGATCAAGCCGCAGGCGCAGTGCTTCTTTGCCGCCGCTCTTGCCAATCGATTGCAGCGCGCTCTGAAATCGAAGATCGCCGGCCTCGACCCGCCGGCCTGGTTGCTGCGGCTCGGCCATCGTATCGGCAAGGACGCGGCCGTCCGGTTCGCCCAGCTGGCCGATGGCGATGTGGTGTCGAAGACGGTCGATGACGTCAGGGCGGTCTCGGCTGCGACGGTCAACGCCAATCCCAAGCTCTTTGCGAACAAATCCGACTCGACGAAGTCGGAGGTCGTTGCGGCGATCAGGGCGGAATTCGAAAGCGGAAAGCGGGCGGTGGTGAAGCGCCTGACCGATTTGGTGCAACTGTCGTCTGTCGACGGTATCATCAACGGGGGCAGTCCCGATATCCGGCCCGGCATCCTGGGTTTCCTGGATTTCATTGGGAGATATGAAGCCCAGGGCAATTACAATGCCGTGGTCGATCGCTGGAAGAATGAAAACAACCCCAGGCTCGTAGCGATGAGCATCGCGCAGGTTCAGGCCTATCAGGCGACGCTGCATGGGCGAGATGCCTGTGGGAAATACCAGATCATCAAGGGAACCCTGGGAGGCAATTTCGCAGTCGCGGGCCTCTCGCAAGACCGGCTTTTCGATGCCGACGCGCAAGACCAGATCGGCTTTTACCTGCTGATGACGGTGCGGGGAGGCGAGGCTTTCCTGAAGTCCAACAGGAATGAAGACCAATTCAAAAGATTCGCTTTGGCGGTGGCGCAGGAGTGGGCTGCAATGCCGGTTCTTGAAGCGATGACTGGCCACAGGGGCGTGCAGCTAAGGCGCGGCGACAGTTATTATTCGGGAACGGCAGGCAACAAGACACGACTGCCGGCAGAGGACTTCGAAGCCGCGATTCGGAAATTCATGGCTGAGACCTAAAACCTTTCCGCCGGTGCCTCCGGCCAAGACGAGCGGCTTGGCTGATGTCAACGATATCGAGATGTATTACGCCGAGTATGGCGAGGGCGGCGATCCGATCCTGTTCATTCATGGCGGCCTCGGCAGCGCAGACGTCTGGGGTAATCAGGTCGCGGATTTCGCCAAAGACCATCGGGTGGTCGTCGCTGACAGCCGCGGGCACGGGCGTTCGACGCGGAGCGCCCAGCCCTTCGGCTATGATCTGATGACCTCCGATTATGTGGCGCTGCTCGACTATCTCAAGATTGACAAGGTGACGCTCGTCGGCTGGTCGGACGGCGGCATCATCGGCATCGACATGGCGATGAAGAACCCGGAAAAGCTGGCTCGGGTGATCGCCCAGGCCGCGAACGTCACGACGGACGGCGTCAAACCCGATGTCATGACCAACAAGACTTTTAGCCACTACATCGACGTCGCTGGCGAATCCTACAAGAAGATTTCGCCGACGCCGAACGAGTACGATGCCTTCGTCAACCAGATCTCGGAGATGTGGGCGACGCCGAGGACCTCGGCAAAATCAAGATCCCCGCCGCGCAGCCCCTTTATACAGCAACGGCAATGTACAAGGATAAGCGACCGTGGAGAATACCGCGCCGGCGCTGGAGGATGCCGCGGTTTGCTCTTGCCGTTCCATCCCATGGAGGCTTGTCGTCATATCCGCCAACCGCTATCTGGTGCTGATCCTGGGCGTACCCGCCGCGAACGACAAGGCCTTTCATGATCCCCGATTTCCTCGTCACCCATTCCGGTGGCTTTCATGCCGACGAATTGCTGTCGAGCGTCATCCTGACCCGACTTTTCCCGCAGGCGCGTATCGTCCGCAGCCGGGCGCCGGAGTGGATCACGCCGGGCGAAGACCGGATCATCTACGACGTCGGCGGAGCTTATGACCCAGTTGCCGGGATATTCGATCACCACCAGCGCGGCGCGCCGCTGCGCGAGGATGGCCAGCCCTACAGCTCGTTCGGGCTGATCTGGAAGCATTACGGCCGTGACTATCTCTCAGCCTCCGACCTTCCCGAAGCGCATGTCGAGGCGATGCATGGCGCTTTCGACGACGGCTTCGTGCTGCCGATCGATCTGACTGATAATGGCGCGCTCAGCCCATCCGGGCCGCTGGCCGGGCTGACGCTGCCGGTGCTGCTGGAAACCCTGAAACCGGTTTTCGACGAAGCGGACCCTGAGGCCGATGATCGTGCCTTCCACGCGGCCCTTGCCATTGCCCGCAGTTTCGTCGAGGCCAGGATCGCCCAAAGTGCCGCAAAATTGCGGGCCGAGGCGATCGTGCATCGGGCAATCGAGGCGGCGGGGCAGGGGCGTGTTCTGGAATTACCGAGGGGTATGCCCTTCCGTCCCGCCATCGTCAAGGCGGGCGCCGATCACCTGCTGTTCGTCGTTCACCCGCGTGAAAAGGATTGGTGCGTGACCGGCATTCGCCGCGCCGAGGAAGGGTTTGAGCTCCGGGCCGACCTGCCGTCGGCCTGGGCCGGGCTCACCAATGGCGCATTGGAGGTGGTGTGCGGCATTGAGGGCGCAAGCTTCTGCCACAACGGCCGCTTCATCGCCGCCGCTAGGACCCGCGAGGCTGCTCTCGCCATGGCCGAGTTGGCGGTAAAGGAGGCGCTTTCGATCGGGGCGCAGTCAAATGGCGGCAGCTGAGGTTGCAAGGTCATTAGTCCGACATTGAATAATATTCCCCCATCTTCGCCGTCTGAGCGAATCTGCGGGTGCCCTACGGTGCGAGATCGACATGGTGGGCGCCGTGCGGTAGCGGCACGCGGCCGAGCCGCTTAAGCGCCGGCCGGTCGCCTTTTGCGACGCGGAAGACTTCGAGCCCCGGGCCGGCCTCGGGCCCGGCCCCGTCATGGCCCTGGAACACGGTGGCGAGGAAGTGGTCTCCTGTCCGATCGAAAGTGCCGCCTTCCGGCAGGGAACCCTCGAAGGGATAGTCGGCGAGCCTGGAGATGGCGCCGGTTGCCGGGTCGAAGCTCAAAAGCGTGACGCTGGCGTCGCGATGGAAGCGGGCAGAGCCCGGCGGGAAGGCTGTGCCGCGCATGTTGACGGTGGCGACGAGCTGGCCGTCCGGGCTGATGGCGATGCCCTCGGAGGAGAGGCCGGTCTCGGCGCCGCCGAGGAGATCGTGGCGGGCCGATTGCGGCGATGTCGCGGGATCGGCGAGCCTGATGACGCTGATCGTCGACGGTGTCTGCGGAATACGGCCCTCCAGGTTCTTGGCGGTGAAGTTCCGCCCCCAGTTGGCGGTGAGATAATGGCGCCCGTCGGGTGTGAAACGGCCGACGAAGGGATCGGCGCCAACCTCCACGACATTGCCCCATGGGCGCAGAATGCGCACGTCGCCGGCTCCGGTGACCTCGAAGAAGGCGATCCGGTTTTGCGTATTGATATTGACTGCCAGAAAGCGGCCTGAGGGATGCCAGTGGACGTTGGTCGCGGTCACGCCGCCGCGCGGGGGCGGCTCGGATCCTCTCACCCCGAGGTCGGCAAGGTCGAACCGGGCGAGGCGGCTGAAGCGGCCATCGCGATAGGCGACGATCTGGACGAAGCTTGCCTCCGGCGTGTTGGAAACGACGGCGACGCTCTCTCCATCAGGACTGAGGGACAAGGCCTCGGGGAAGGCTTCGATCTCCACCGTGTCGGAGAGGCGGAGTGCCGCGCCATCCGAAAGGTCGACTGCGAAGAGCCGCCGGCCCGGCGGCAGGTCGCTGATCCTGTTGCCGCCCTTTGGACGTTCGCCCAGCCTTTCCGTGACGAAGGCGGTTTGCCCGTCTTCGCTGAGGGCCAGAATTTCAGGCGCCGAGGTCACCGAATTGGAGACCGGTATCGATGCCGTGATGATCGTGTCCCCGGCCGGCGACATGATCGTCAACAGATCGCGATAGCCGGCATTTCGCGGCGCAAGCTCAGCGGTGCCGTAGGTCCGGGCGAGAAAATCACCGTCGGAGATGACGGCGATCCGGCTCGCAGAGATGCGGCGGAGAATCTCGGGCGCTGCTTGCGCGCCCTCGGCAGCCTGCGTGCTCTGGGGCGCGGCGAGGCTAAAGGTGATGGCGAGCGTCGCGGCGGTGAGGGCTGGTCCGTTCATGATCCTGCTCCCTTGTTGGCGGTCCTTTGAAAATGCCGCCGATGCTGATAATTTTCCAATCGTAATCCTGTCACCTGTGATAGGTATTTCGCATCAGGAGGCTGTCCTGGACATCCGTACGCTCGCCTGTTTCGTGGCCGTTGCCGAAGACCTGCATTTCCGCCGCGCGGCGGAACGGATGAACCTGACCCAGCCGGCGCTCAGCCAACGGATCCGGGTGCTGGAAGGCGAGGTCGGGACCGATCTCTTCGAGCGCGACCGCCGCGGCGTGGCGCTGACGCCGGCGGGCGCGGCCTTCCTCGGCCCGGCCCGCGAGGCGGTGCTGCATGCCGGGATGGCGAAGGCCGAAGCCCTGCGGGCGGTGCGCGGCGAGGTCGGGCGCCTGCGGCTCGGCTTCACGCCGATCGCCTTTTACGGCGTCCTGCCGGAGGCGGTGCAGGCGTTTCGTGCCCGCTACGCGCAAGTCGATGTCGATCTCATCGAGATGAGTTCGCCTTTGCTGGAAGCCGCCCTTGCATCGGGCGACATCGACCTCGGCGTGCTGCATCCACCGCTTTCGCGGGATCTGATCATCCACTCCCTGCCGGACGAGCCGTTCGTGCTGGCGCTTCCGGCGACGCACCGGCTGGCGAAGCAGCCGGTCATCCGCGTCGCCGATCTTGCCGGAGAGCCCCTGTTGCTTGCGCCGCGGGCGATCGGTCCCAGCATATACGACCGTGTGATCGCCCTTTTCAGGGGCGAGGGCATCAGCCCCCGGATCGTCCAGGAGGTGACGCCGATGACGACGCTGGTTGGCCTCGTTGCGGCCGGAACCGGTCTCGGCTTCGTCACCTCGGGCATCGCGAAAGCCGCCCGGCCGGGCGTCGCCTACCGCCCTGTCCTGCCGCCGCCGCCATCCCTACCGATCGCCGCCGCATGGCGCCCGCCGGCATTGTCGGCGAGCGGCGAGCGCTTCCTGGAGATCGTGAGAGGGTTGGTTGTGGAAGGAGCCGCATCCGGGGGAGGTCGACCTTGAGATGCTCGGGCCAAAGGCTGGAGCCTCGAAGGCCCAGGAGAGCCTCATGCTGAGATGCGCAGCCCGCGGGGCAAAGCCTCGAAACACGAGGCGGGCAATCGGCGTGCCTGGGCCGCTCTCGCCATGGCCGAGCTGGCGGTAAAGGAGGCGCGTTCCATCGGGGTGTAGTCAAATGGCGGCGGCCGAGGTGGCGCGAGGCCAGCATCATATCCGGTCCTGGCGGCAGGTCGCTGATCCTATGTTGCCACCCTGCGGACGTTCGGCCTGCCTTTCCGTGACGAAGGCGGTTTGCCTGTCTTCGCTATCCGGCCTGCAATGTCGCCATCTTGGCGCCGAAGCCGATGAAGACCACGCCTGTCGCGGCTTTCAGCCAGCGCTGGAAGCGCTGGTTGCGCGCAGCTCTGGCGAGCCTCGCAAAGATCATGACCATCGAGCCGAACCAGATGACGTTGAGGCTGGCATGGACGGTGACCAGAAGGAAAGCCTCGCCGATCGCGGCCCGGCCATTGGCGTCGTGGTGGATGAACTGCGGGAAGACCGCGAGGTAGAACATCGACACCTTCGGATTCAGGGCGTTGGTGAGGAAACCCTCGAGGAAGGCGCGGGGAAGGTGCCTTATCTTACGGGAAGGGGTCGCTGACGTTACGGCAGCATAACCGCGCCAGGCGCTGACCAGCGCCTTGATGCCGATCCAGCAGAGATAGGCGGCGCCAATCATCTTGACGACGAGGAAGGCCTGCGCCGACTGCGCCAGCAGCAGGGAGATGCCGCAGATCGACAGGGTGCCGTGCACATAGAAGGCGGCGACGAAGCCGGCAATATTGGCGAAACCGGCGCCACGCCCCGACGTCGGCACCGTCTTGGCGATGAGGACGCCGTTGGGGCCGGGGGAAATGATCAACAACGCGGTGACGAAAGCAAAAGACAGAATTTCAGCAATCGACATTGCGCGCCTTTCCTGGGCCCGGTTTCGACTGTGGGGGCTTCGAGCAAGTATGTCGTCGCCGATACCGGCGTCAATATCCAATCTTCGAGGGTGACGGACCCTCCTGGGAGGACTGGAACAGGCCCGGCCCGCGTCCAAATTGCGGAACCGATTGACTTGCACCCGCGAAGGACTAAGCTTTATGCCATAGCAACCACCACTCACACGCGAGAGATAGCGGAGGGCGTGAGTGGCTGGCGACCTTGAGGAGGATGAGGTTTGCCGTGGATTACCGTGTTGTTCTGCTGATCGCCACATCCGTCATTGCTCTTTGTCCTGGTAACGCCGGGGCGCAGGAGGGCGATGCGACGGCGGGTGCTGCCGTCTTCAAGAAATGCGCGACCTGTCATGTCGCCGATTCCGATACGAACAAGGTCGGCCCGTCGTTGAAGGGGCTGTTCGGCCGGAAGGCCGGAACGCATCCAAATTACGCCTATTCGGCCGGGATGAAGGCGGCCGGCGAGGGCGGTCTCGTCTGGGACGAGATGGTGCTGCGCGACTATCTGCACAATCCGAAGGGGAAGGTGAAGGGTACGAAGATGGCCTTCGTCGGGGTGAAGGACGACCAGGAAATCACCAATCTCATCGCCTATCTCAAACAATATTCCAAGTGATGGGCAATATTCCAAGTGATGGGCAACATTCCCAGCGACGGGCAATACTCCAAATGGCGGCTCGCGCCTGGGGGCGCATGCCTAAATTGCCGTAATTGCCGATATTTTCTATCTGTGCGATAATAAACACGGGCTTTTTGCGGAATGCGGTTTCACGGGTCGACCTGCTCGAGGAGGAGCGGACATGGCTGTCGTGCTGATCCTCGTCCTGATTGTCGTCGGCTCCGTGCTGTTCCATGTGCTGAGCCCGTGGTGGTGGACGCCGATCGCGTCCAACTGGACCTATATCGACACTACCCTCGTCATCACCTTCTGGATCACCGGTATCGTCTTCGTGGCGGTGGTTTCGTTCATGGCCTATTGCGTCTTCCGCTTCCGGCACAAGCCAGGCAACCGGGCACATTACGAGCCCGAGAACCGCAGGCTGGAATTGCTGCTGGGAGGGGGAACGGCGGTCGGCGTTGCGGCGATGCTGGCGCCCGGCCTGATCGTGTGGAACCAGTTCATCACGGTGCCTGCCGATGCCGCATCGGTCGAGGTCGTCAGCCAGCAATGGCTGTGGAGTTTCCGGCTGCCCGGAGCCGACGGAAAGCTCGGCCGCGCCGAGACCGGCGACGTCACCCCCGAAAACCCGCTCGGCCTTGATAAAAACGACGCAAGCGGCCTTGACGACGTCATCATCGAGGGCGGCGAACTCCATCTGCCGATCGGCAAGCCGGTGCATATATTGCTGCGCTCGGTCGATGTGCTCCATGATTTCTACGTGCCGGAATTCCGCGCCAAGATGGACATGATACCCGGCATGATCACCTATTTCTGGTTCACGCCGACGCGGACAGGGACCTTCGACATCCTCTGCGCCGAACTCTGTGGCGTCGGCCATGGGCAAATGCGCGGCACCGTCGTTGTCGAGGAGGATGCGGACTACCAGACCTGGCTCGGGCAGCAGCAGACATTCACCCAGCTTACGGCGTCATCGGGAGAGATGCCGCCGGCAAACTGAACCCCAGCGGTCGCAGACCGCTGGAAGACGAAGGGGAGAGAGATCATGGTCGAGATTCCATCCGACAGCGCAGGCGCCATCCCCTCTGCCGAAGTTGAGGATGTCGAACTCTATCATCCGAAAAGCTGGTGGACGAAATATGTGTTCAGCCAGGATGCCAAGATCATTGCCGTGCAATATTCGATCACGGCGATCGCGATCGGCCTGGTGGCGCTGGTGCTCTCCTGGCTGATGCGGATTCAGCTCGCCTTTCCCGGCTATTTCACCTTTATCGATGCCGATCACTATTATCAGTTCATCACCATGCACGGCATGATCATGGTGATCTATCTGCTGACCGCGCTGTTCCTCGGCGGCTTCGGGAATTACCTCATTCCGCTGATGGTCGGCGCGCGCGACATGGTGTTTCCCTACGCCAACATGCTGAGCTATTGGATTTATCTGCTCGCAGTACTGATCCTCGCCGCGGGCTTCTTCGCCCCCGGAGGGCCGACGGGGGCCGGTTGGACGCTCTATCCGCCACAGGCCGTTCTCTCCGGCACACCCGGCGGCAAGGACTGGGGTATCCTGCTGATGCTCTCCTCGCTGATCGTCTTCATCATCGGCTTCACCATGGGTGGGCTGAACTATGTGGTGACCGTACTGCAGGGACGCGCTCGCGGCATGACGCTGATGCGCATGCCGCTTACGGTCTGGGGCATCTTCACCGCGACCGTGATGGCGCTGCTTGCCTTTCCCGCGCTCTTCGTCGCCTGCGTCATGATGATGTTCGATCGCCTGCTCGGCACGAGCTTCTTCATGCCTGCCATCGTCGAAATGGGCACGCAGCTGCAGCA
Source organism: Rhizobium sp. 25PS6 (assembly GCF_032464655.1). Lineage (NCBI taxonomy): Bacteria > Pseudomonadati > Pseudomonadota > Alphaproteobacteria > Hyphomicrobiales > Rhizobiaceae > Rhizobium > Rhizobium sp. 25PS6. The sequence continues at coordinate 36,675 of NZ_JAWDIV010000035.1, read as the reverse complement.
TGGCGGCGGCAGCCCGATCCTCTTCCAGCACCTCTTCTGGTTCTTCGGGCATCCGGAGGTCTATATCGTCGCATTGCCGGCCTTCGGCATCGTTTCGGACCTGATCAGCACGCATGCGCGCAAGAACATCTTCGGCTACCGCATGATGGTCTGGGCGATCGTCATCATCGGCGCGCTCAGCTTCGTCGTTTGGGCGCACCACATGTATGTCAGCGGCATGAACCCGGCCTTCGGCTTCTTCTTCGCCACGACGACGCTGATCATCGCCGTCCCGACGGCGATCAAGGTGTATAACTGGGTGCTGACGCTGTGGCGCGGCGACATCCACCTGACCCTGCCGATGCTCTTTGCGCTCGCCTTCATCGTCACCTTCGTCAATGGCGGCCTGACCGGCCTCTTCCTTGGCAACGTCGTCGTCGACGTGCCGCTGTCGGACACGATGTTCGTCGTCGCGCATTTCCACATGGTCATGGGTGTGGCGCCGATCCTCGTCATTTTCGGGGCGATCTATCATTGGTATCCGAAGGTGACCGGACGCATGCTGAACGACGTGCTCGGCCATATCCACTTCTGGATCACCTTCCTCGGCACCTATGCGATCTTCTTTCCGATGCACTATCTCGGCCTGCTCGGCGTGCCGCGCCGCTATTTCGAGATGGGAGAGACGGCCTTCGTTCCGCCTTCGGCCGATACGCTGAATATCTTCATCACCGTCATGGCGCTGATCGTCGGGGCCGGACAGATGGTCTTCCTGTTCAATCTGGTCTGGAGCCTTTTCCGGGGCAGGGAGTCCGGCGGTAATCCGTGGCGGGCAACGACGCTCGAATGGCAGACGCCGCAGACGCCGCCCGCCCATGGAAACTGGGGAAAGGATCTGCCGGTCGTCTACCGCTGGGCCTATGACTACAGCGTGCCGGGGGCGGCCGAGGATTTCATTCCGCAGAATGTGCCGGCAAGCGGCGACGTCACACGGGAGGTTCCGGCATGAACGTCACGCTGATCTTCCTTGCCGCAGTCGCCGCCATTATCTTCTGGTGGCTTTCCGGGCAGCGATTGACCTCGAAGCCCTGGCTCGAAACCGGGTCGGTGCAGTTGCCGGGTCATGACGGCGCCGAGCAGCAAAGGCTGCCGGCGCCGGCGGTGAAAATCGGCCTCTTCGTGTTTCTCGGCGTCGTCGGCGCCGTCTTCAGTCTTGCCGTCAGCGCCTATTTCATGCGCATGGCGTCGACCGACTGGTGGGCGACGCCTGTTCCCCGGCTGCTCTGGGTGAACACTGCGGCACTGGCCTTAAGCAGCGCTGCCCTGCAATGGGCGAAAAGAGAAGCAGGGCATGGCCGCATGGAGGTGCTGCGACCGGCGCTTGCTGCAGGACTTGCGCTTGCCATCTTCTTTCTCATCGGACAGATCCAGGCATGGCGGGAGCTGACGGCGGCCGGGTACGTGCTGGCCGATAACCCTTCCAACAGCTTCTTCTACATGCTGACCGGCCTGCACGGCCTGCATATCCTCGGCGGGCTTGCCGTGCTCGCGCACACGACGGTCAGGGCTTTTTCAACGGCTGTGGCGACGGACAGGCTGCGTCTCAGCGTCGATCTTTCCGCCATCTACTCGCATTTCATGCTCGCCGTCTGGCTCGCCCTCTTCGCGCTCTTTGCCGGATGGGCGAATGATTTCGTCGATCTCTGCCGCACACTGCTCAGTTAGGAGATTTGCAGATGGCACAGACTATCGAGACACACGGCGAGGCAGACCTCCGGCCAGCCGGTCTGCGCGGCGTCGCCGCCGATTTCAGCTCGGATCAGCGCGCCTTCAAGACCGCCTCCTGGGGCAAGGCGATGATGTGGATCTTTCTCTTGAGCGACACCTTCGTCTTCGGCTGTTTCCTGATCGCCTATATGACCGCCCGCATGTCGACGCCGGTTGCATGGCCCAATCCGAGCGAGGTCTTCGCGTTGCATATCGGCGGCCAGGACGTGCCGCTGATCCTGATCGCGATCATGACTTTCGTGCTGATCTCGAGCAGTGGCACCATGGCGATGGCGGTCAATTTCGGATATCGCCGCGACCGCCGCATGACGGCCATGCTGATGCTGCTGACGGCCCTTCTCGGCGCAGGCTTCGTCGGCATGCAGGCCTTCGAGTGGACGAAGCTGATCACCGAAGGCGTGCGCCCCTGGGAGAACCCATGGGGAGCGGCACAGTTCGGATCGACCTTCTTCATGATCACCGGTTTTCACGGCACCCACGTCACGATCGGCGTCATCTTCCTGATAATCGTCGCCCGCAAGGTCTGGCGCGGCGATTTCGACGTGGAACGGCGCGGCTTCTTCACCAGCCGGAAAGGCCGCTACGAGGCCGTCGAGATCATGGGCCTCTACTGGCACTTCGTCGACCTAGTCTGGGTCTTCATCTTCGCGTTTTTTTATCTGTGGTGAGGTCGTCATGAGCGAGACAACGGCGCATGCGCAAAGCCAAACGGTGCATACACAAACACACACCGGACAGCAGCACCCGATCCGGCTCTATCTCTTCGTCTGGGGCCTGCTCTTCGTGCTCAGCGCTTTTTCCTACATGGTCGATTATCTCGGCATCCAGGGCTATCTCAGGTGGACGCTGATCCTTGTGTTCATGATGCTGAAGGCCGGGCTGATCGTCGCCGTCTTCATGCACATGGCCTGGGAACGGCTGGCGCTCGTCTACGCCATCCTGCTGCCGCCGCTGCTGGTGCTGGTTTTCGTGGCGCTGATGGTATCGGAAGCAGACTACACGATCTTCACCCGGCTGGCGTTCTTTGGGGCTGGGCCGTAGGGTCTGCTGGACAGGATGGACAGATCGGAGCGGACTTCGGCCATGACCCAGGAAATCCGCCTTTTTGGCGCTATTGCGGTCCGACCCGCCGTCCTTGCTCTCATATCCCGGTTCGAAACGGACACAGGATTCACAGTTGCGGTCAAGTGGGAGCTCAATCCTGTCGTCAAGAAGCAGATTGAAGCTGGGGAGCCTTTTGACCTCGTCATCACCAATCCGAACCTGGTTGAGGATCTGGCCGCCTTGGGAAAAGTCAAGGCGGGGAGCGAGGTCGCGTTCGGCCGGATAGCGATGGGGGTGGCGGCCAAGGCGGGCGGTCGGCCGCTCGACGTCGGGTCGGTGGAAGCATTCAAACATGCGTTGAAGAGCGCCAGATCGATCGCCTACGCCAGTGAAGGAAGTAGCGGCGGCTACTTCTCCGGTTTGCTGGAGCGCTTGGGAATAGCCGATGAGGTAAAGCCCAAGCTGGTGGCCATATCAGGAGGGCAGACCGCGCCGGCCGTAGGCCGTGGGGAGGCCGAGTTGGGCGTTGTTCCCGTGACGTCGATTCTCGCCGCCGCTCCCGAGGTCGTGCTTGTCGGTCGGTTTCCGGCAGAACTCCAAAGTTACATCGACTTCGCTATTGGCATCAGCGCCGATTCAACGGACGCAGAAGCGGCCAAGCAATTGTCGGAATTTCTGACGTCGACCGCGGTCGACGATATCCTGGCGGCAAAGGGCGTCGAGCGCCGCTGAAAGCCTGCTTGATAAGCAGCGATCGGTTCACGGTCATCGTCTGATTTTCAATGTCTCGAAGGTCGGGGGCTCCCCTTCTTTTCCCAGGATCGCAGCGCACGCCACAGCACGGTGTTGTCTGCATAACCCAGCACACGCGCAATCTCGGACATCGGTGCGGCATGTCGGTCGCCGAGATAGTGGGCGGCGAGTGTCTGGCGGTGCTGGCGAATGAGATCGCGAAGCGACACGCCTTCCTCCGACAGCCGGCGCTGCAGGCTTCGCGGCGACATCTTCAGTTCGGCGGCAAGCGTTGCGACCGTGACCGGTTTGCGGCCGAGATAGATGCTGATCAGAGCCTGGACCTTTTCCGTGACGATATCGCCGGCCGCTGGCTCGTTGACCAGATCGCCGATATGCCGCTCCAGGATTTCGATCAGGCTTTTGTCTTCCGCACGGTGCACACGGTCAGCCTCCGCCTTGTTCATGACGATCCGGTTGTTGGATTGGCCGAACAGGATCGGCGCGCCATAGATGCGTTCGAGCACGCCGGCGTCGCGCGGGGCGTGATGCTCGAGCTGGATTTCGATCGGCCGCCAGCCGCGGCGGAAACACGAACGGACGAGCTGACAGGAGGCGGCGATCGTGAATTCGCTGTCCTGCCGGCGCGGCCACATGCTGGGATCGACGATCCGGTAGCTCCAGACAAAATCGCCATTTTCCTCGAACACGCCGGAACTGGTCGCGCCCTGGACCGCGTTGACATATTTCGACAGCCGCTCGAAAGCGCTGCGAATGGTCGGCGAGAGCGCGAAGAGCATGCCGATGGGGCCGATGTCGGCGGGCTTGAAGCCGGTGCCCATGCGGGCTCCCAGTGCCGGTTCACCTGTTATCGTCGCGGCCTCCTCGAACAGCGCGACATAACGGGCCATAGGCAGGACAGCGTAGGGATCTTCCAATTGCGAGCGCAGAATGCCGTGCGACGCGAGAAGAAGGTCGGTTTTCCCGGATCTTTTATCGATTTGTTGCACCAGCGGGATCAAGACGGAGGCTCGAATTGAAGCAACTGCGGGCATGCGGCTGATCAAATGCGATGCAACTGCCATTTTCAGCGTCTCCGGTGACCTTCGTGGCGCGAATTATCGATTCATTGGCATAAACTGCAATTTCGGGGCCAGATCGCCGCGCTTACCTTCTTGGCAACAAACAAGCAAAGAGGGGTCTCCATGACACTGGAAGCAAGCATGCCCGCACCATCATCGCCGGAGCGTCGTCTGGCCAAGGACTCGGTGGGCCTCGCCCATATCGTGTTCTTCGTCGTTGCAGCGGCCGCGCCGCTGACGGCCGTCGTCGGCGCTTCGCCGGCTGCCTTTGCTTTTGGCAACGGCGCAGGTGTCCCCGGCGCTTTCGTGCTCGCCGGCCTGCTTTACCTCCCCTTCTCGGTCGGCTTCACCGCCATGAGCCGGCATGTGGGCGGGGCAGGAGCCTTCTACACTTATATCACCCATGGCATCGGCAAGCCGGCTGGCGTGGGTGGCGCCTTCATGGCGCTGGTCACCTATAGCGCGGTTCAGATCGCCATCTATGGCCTGTTTGGTTTCTTCATGGCCAATGCCATAGCGCCGCTCGGGCTGGTCCTGCCCTGGTGGGCCTTCGCCTTCGCGGCACTGGTCGTCGTGCTGGTCTGTGGTCAGCGCAACATCGCCTTCTCAGGCGCGATCCTCGGCGTCTGCATGATTGCCGAAATCGCCATTTTGCTGGTTCTGGATCTTGCCATCGTCTTTTCTGGCGGCGGACCGGAAGGCATCACCTTCTCCTCCTTCATGCCATCGTCGGTCTTTGCGCCCGGTCTCGGCGTGGCGCTGGTCTTCGTCATCGGTTCCTTCATCGGCTTCGAAGCGACGGCCATTTTCGGCGAGGAAGCCGAAGATCCGGAAAAGACCATTCCCCGCGCCACCTATGTCGCGGTGCTGCTCATCACCCTCTTCTACGCCTTTTCCACTTGGGCAATCGTGCAATTCTACGGTCCGGGCAAGGTGCAGGCCGCTGCTGCTGCCAGCCTCGACAGCTTCTACTTCACTGCCGCCAATTCCGTGCTTGGCCCATGGTCGAGCCAGGTGATGAACGTGCTGCTGATCACCAGCCTGTTTGCCTGCATCCTGTCCTTCCACAATACGCTCAACCGCTATTTCTTCGCTCTCGGCCGTGAAGGTCTGGCCGCCAAGGTGCTTGGCAAGGTTCACACCAAACATGGCTCCCCCTATGCTGCAGGTCTTCTGCAAAGTCTGGTCGCGGCCATCGTCCTTGCCCTGTTCGTGATCTTCGGTGCCGATCCCTACACCGTCGTTTTCTCGTGGATGGCGGCGCTGGCAGGTATCGGTATCCTACTGGTGCAGGTGCTGGTCTCCGTCGCGATCATCATGTTCTTCCGCAAGACGCCGAACATCTACAGCGCCTGGACCACGATGATCGCGCCAGTGCTGGCGCTGCTCGGTCTCATGGGTTCGCTGGTGCTGGTCAGTTCCAATCTTTCACTCCTTTCCGGCAGCGAAAGCCTGATCGTCAAGGCATTCCCCTATGCCATGGTGCTGGTGGGCATTCTTGGCGCGCTGTTTGCGATCCGGGTCAAGAGATCCAAGCCCGCTCTCTACGCCTCGCTTGGAAAGGTCTTCGAGTGAGTGCGGTTGCTGAATTTTCACCCGTCGATCGCCTTCTGGTTCTCGCGGTCGCGATCCTTGCGGGCGCAACATTGCTGGTTGCCGTCGAGGCACACGCCTTCTGCTCTCTGTTCTGCATTCATGCAGACCAGATGATCGAGACACAGATCTGCTCCGGTCGATCCTGATCACCGCAGCTTGCGACGCACCATGTTGCGTCGTCTCTTCCAAAAACAAGAGGTATACCAATGGACGCCGTTGTCGCAGTTACCCATCCGCTCGATCCTTTGAGCCTCGACGAGATCGCTTCTGCCGTTGCCATACTCAAGGATAGGCAGACACTCGCAGCCACCTTCCGCTTTCCGATCACCCGGCTGGAGGAGCCGACCAAGGCGGATCTTGCCGCCTATCGCCTGGGCGACAGGCTGCCGCGGCTCGCCTTCATCCTGGCAATCGACATCAGCAATGGCGAAACCTTCGAGGGCGTCGTAGACCTGACTGCCGGGACGGTATCCTCCTATATCCGGCTGCCTCTCGATGAACTGCCCTATGGTCAGCCGCCGATCATGCTGTGCGAATTCGAAACCGTTGAAGGCACCGTCAAATCCGATCCGCGCTGGATCGCCGCGGTCAAGAAGCGCGGCATTACCGACGAGGATATTCCGCTTATCCAGATCGATCCTTTTTCCTCGGGCTATTTTGGCCGCGAATTCGAGAAGGGAAAGCGCATCGTCCGCGCCGTATCCTATTGGCGCGAGGATGTCCGTGACAACGGCTACGCGCATCCGATCGAGGGCGTGGTGGCGGTGGTCGATCTGATCACCAACCGAGTGGTCGATCTCGTCGACGATGAGAAGATCATTCCGGTCCCGAGGAAGAAGCGCAATTATGGCCGCGAAGCCTTCCCCGAACCGCGGCCCGATCTCACGCCGCTGCATATCGTTCAGCCGCAAGGGCCGAGCTTTACGGTCGACGGCTGGAAAGTCGAATGGCAGAACTGGAGTTTCCGTGTCGGTTTCACCCCGCGCGAAGGCCTCGTTCTGCATGAACTCGGCATCAAGGATCAGGGCAGGCTGCGGCCCGTCGTCTTTCGCGCCAGTGTCACCGAAATGGTCGTGCCCTATGCCGATCCGACCGCGAACCACTATTGGAAGAGCGCCTTCGATGCTGGCGAATATGGCCTCGGACGCCTGGCCAATTGCCTCGAACTCGGCTGCGACTGCCTCGGCCATATTCACTATTTCGACGTGCCGGCGGCGGATGATCTCGGCCAGCCCTTCATCATGAAGAACGCGATCTGCATGCATGAGGAGGATTACGGCATCCTCTGGAAGCATTACGAATTCCGCAACGGTATTTTCGAAGTGCGCCGTTCGCGCCGCCTCGTCATCTCCTTCTTCGCAACCGTCGGCAACTACGATTACGGCTTCTACTGGTATCTCTACCAGGACGGCACGATCCAGCTCGAAGCCAAGCTCACCGGCATCATCCAGACGGCGGCGGTCGCGACCGGCGAAACCTATCCATGGGGCGGCATGGTCGATGACAATCTCGGCGGTCCGACCCACCAGCATTTCTTCAATGCGCGCCTGCACATGGATGTCGACGGTGGTGACAATACCGTGACCGAGCATGAGTTCGTGCCGCGTCCCTGGGGCGAAGACAATCCCTATGGCAATGTCTTCGATACCAGGAGCCGGGTGCTGAAGCGCGAACTCGATTCGCCGGCACTCGCCAATGGCGAGACCGGCCGTTACTGGAAAGTCTCCAACCCCAACATCCAGAATAGCGTCGGCAAGGCGCCCGGCTACAAGATTGTCGTCATGCCGTCGCCGGTCATGCTTGCCCAGCCGGATTCGACCGTTGCCCAGCGCGGTGGCTTCGCCAAGAAACACATCTGGGTCACGGCCTTCGATGCCAGGGAAAAATATGCGAGCGGCGATTATCCGAACGTGCATGCCGGCGGCGACGGCCTGCCGGGTTATGTCAAGCAGAACCGCGAAATCGAGAATGCCGATGTCGTGTTGTGGCATTCCTTCGGCCATACCCATGTCTGCAAGCCCGAGGATTTTCCGATCATGCCGGTGGAATATGCCGGTTTCACGCTGAAACCGAACGGCTTCTTCGCTTCCAACATCGCCATGGACCTGCCGCCGGAAGGAAACAGCCAGAGCGTCGACAATCGCCTGCAGCGTTCGGCCGATGACACCGGAAACGGCTCCTGCTGCCACACATAGCTGCAATGCTCGGCGGCCTGGCGCGCGGCTGACGTCTTCCCGGCGAGGCGAGGCGCTGTAGAGATGCAGAATGTGTGCCCTACTGTCCCACCCCGGAGGCTCCCTATGGCTGGGGTCTTGTTGTTTCATCACACACAGGGGCTGACCCAAGGGTGCGCGCGCGTTCGCCGCGAAGCCCCACACGGCAGGTCGGGAGAGCGTCAGCTCTGCCGGGCTGCTGCGATGAAATCGGCCGACTGGCAGATCAGCGCATCTCCCATGAAGGCCATGTTGGCGAATGAGCGCTCGGCGGCCTCGGCATGCCCGGCGCCGCAGGCGTCGCTGATGACGAGCGGCACGAGCCCGAGGTCCGCACCGTGGCGAACCGTCGGCTCGATGCCGATTTCGGTGGCGACGCCGCAAATGGCGAAGCTGGTCAGACCCAGATCGCGCAGAATGATCGACAAAGGCGTGCCTTCGAAAGCCGAAAAGGTAATCTTGTCGATCACCGCCTCGTCGTAGCGCGGCTGAAGTTCGGGCACGATCTCGAAGCCTTCGCTTCCTCTGAGAAACCAGGGCTTGATGGCGGCCGGATCGTCGATCCTTTGCCAGGCCATGGCCTGACGGCGCTGGAAGGCGCCCATCAGAGCGAGCGGCATCGACATGTGCCGCATGAAGATGACGGGAAAGTTCGATGCCCGCGCGGCGGTCAGAATCGACAGGACACGGGCGGTGATGCCGGCGCCGTCAGGCATTTGCCGCATGATGCCGACCTGCATGTCATAGACGACGAGAGCCATTTGATCCGGCCGGCAGAAATCGCCGATCGTCTTGCCGGGGTGTTTGATGGAATGCATGCTCGGCCTCCTCTTTTCCTGCTTATGTAGAGGAGATGAATTGCGTCCGGCAAGCAGAAGGTGACCGTTTCCGGGGCGAGGCGGACATTGTCGGCGGCTTGGTCCGCGACTGACGTCTTTCCGGCGAAGCGGCGACGCTGTAGAGTGGCGATGCGCCCGACCGTCCCGCCCGGAGGCTTCTTATGGCTGAGATCCTTTTGTTCCATCACGCGCAGGGGCTGACCCCGGGTGTGCGTTCGTTTGCCGACGATATCAGGGCAGCCGGTCACATCGTGCACACGCCTGATCTGTTTGACGGGCGCACGTTCCCAAGCATCGAAGCGGGGATCGCCTATATCGGCGAGATCGGATTCGACGCCATGCGGGAGCGCGGCGTGCGCCTCGCCGACGAATTGCCTGCCGGGCTCGTCTATGCCGGGTTCTCCTTCGGTGTGCTGCCGGCGCAGAAGCTGGCGCAGACGCGGCCCGGCGCCCGCGGGGCTCTGCTCTTCTACTCCTGCGTGCCGATCAGCGGCGAGTGGGCCTTCGGACCCTGGCCGGACGGCGTTCCGGTGCAGATCCACGGCATGGACAACGATCCGATTTTTGTCGGCGAGGGCGACATCGACGCCGCCCGCGAGATCGTGGAGAAGGTCGAGGGCGCGGAGCTTTTCCTGTACCCAGGCGATCAGCACTACTTCGCCGACAGCTCGCTGCCGTCCTATGACGCGGATGCGACCGCGCTGCTCACCCTCCGCGTGCTCGAATTCCTGAATCGCGTCTGATCCAGACATTCCGCGGGAGATCCGGTTTGGCTCCGGTATAGCCGTCCTGAGATAGATGCCGTTCATCCTGCAGCGCGGCTTCGGCGCGGAGCGGACTATTCCGACACTACGCAGAAATTGTTGCCTTCGGGATCATTCAAGACCGTGTAGCCATCCGCTTCCCGGACGAAGCTCGCTCCGAGGGATAAGAGCCGTTCTACCTCCCTGGCCCGATCGGGGATGGCAATATCGAGATGCAGTCGGTTGCGGGCGGGCCGTTCCCCCTGGCGAAGTTGGAAGCAAAGGCGGGTTCCGGGGCCTTCGACCATCACGGTCGGGTCAGTCTCGGGTGTCAATCCGAGAGCGGCAAGGCGGGCCAGTTCGTCGTCGTCATATGGCATCACGTCGTAGCCTTCGAGCGCCTCCGCCCAGAACCGGGCGACACGCGAGGGAATGTCGCAATCGATGACGATTTCTTTCAGCCTTGCCATGGAATCCTTCAAGAATTGTTGGGCCGGCGACGGCAAACGCGTTCGACGAGCGCGCCACCGACGGCCGGCAGCAATCCGAAAAGCATGAGCTGCGGTGTCTCCGTCAAAGCCAACAGGCCAGACATGAGGAAGGCGACCAACAATCCTGCCAGCACCCCGGCTGCATAGGGCAGATAATCTTTCAAGAAAGCCTCCGTCTTGTGCTGATCTCAAACAGAAGGGGCATTATTGGCTTGAGATAGAGATCTTTGCGGTATCGGCAATGGCTGGTTGCGGCCGAACCTCACGTCGTCCGATCGGTTTATGCGGACTGCCACCACGCTGGTTTACGCGACAGGTCGATCCAAACGACGTGAGCCGGTGCACGTGTTTTGCAGGAGACGACCGATTTCTTTCGCGCTATGAAGACTGACCGCATATCCCCGCTACATCCGACACCGAGGTCCTTCACATGGCTTTGAAAATCCTTTTCGTTGGCGGTACCGGCCAGATTTCATATCCATGCGTCGAGCGCGCCGTGGTTCAGGGCCACGATGTCAGCGTCTATAACCGCAGTTTGAGAGGCGACCCATTGCCTGCGGGGGTTACCTCGATCGTCGGCGATCTCGCGGCGACCGCCTATGCGGACTTGGCCAAGGCCAATTATGACGTCGTGTGCCAGTTCATTGCCTTTACGCCCGATCAAGTCGCGCGTGACATCGATGTGTTTGCCGGGCACTGCGGCCAGTACATCTTCATCTCTTCGGCTTCGGTCTATGAAAAGCCGCCGCGCCATTATGTAATTACCGAGCAGACACCGGCGATCAACCCCTACTGGCGCTATAGCCAGGACAAGATTGCCTGCGAGACGCTGCTCAAGAATTCCGAGAATCTCGCCTGGACCATCGTCCGTCCCAGTCACACTGTTCGCACCGGCCTGCCGATCATGATGGGCGACAGCGATGTCATGGCGAGACGCATGCTGGACGGCGAGCCCACTATCGTAGCCGGCGATGGCCACACGCCCTGGACACTGACCCGCTCGGTTGATTTCGCGGTGCCCTTTGTCGGGCTTTTCGGCAAGCCGGCGGCGTTGAACGAGATCTTCCACATCACCTCCGATCGCGCCTACATCTGGAACGATATTCAAAAGACGATCGCCAGATTGCTTGATGTGGAGGCCAGGATCGTACACGTGCCGACGGACACCCTGGTCCGGTACAATCCGGAGTGGGTTGGCCCGCTGCGGGGCGACAAGGCATGGTCGGCGATCTTTGACAATTCAAAGGTTAAAAGCGTGGCGGGCGACTTCACCTGCGCCGAGAGCCTTGATGAAATTCTGGCGGAGCCGATCATGCATCTCAAGCAGCGCCTGGCCAAGAACCGTCCGCCAAGGGGCGATCTCGATGCTTTGGTCGATCGGATTTGCGCAGCACAAAGCGCTCTCGGCTAGGCAGTTCCTCGTAGAGCGCGTGCAGGGCATTTATGATCCTCGCCTATCGGCGCGCCATTTGCCGAATGCCAATTGGCGCACAGTTCGCCACAATGATCGTCGCCACTTGCCCTCGACGCAGAATCTGTACGGCGGTCCCGGAGCGTCGGATGAGGGATGGCACGGCATATCGCTCACAAAAAATCCCAGCCTAAAACACGTCCTAAAACATGATGGAGGTCGCGCCGGCTGAGGATCTCGGCAATGATGGCCATCCATTCGCCACTCCGATCCTATCAGGCCATGCTGTTCATTCCGCTTCCTTTCGTCGTTGCCCTGCTGCTGCTCATCCTCTTCGTCACCGTCCTCAGGCGCGACGAGGAGGCGCAGCCCAGTCTGCCGTTTCTGGCACTGATCCTGCTCGCCGTGCTGCAATCCGTCCTCTCCGGCCTGCGCTGGGGCTACGGGGTGCAGGCGGTGGGCGTGATCATGCCTGTCACCGCGGCGATGGTGCCGCCGCTTGCCTATGCCGGGGTTTCCAGGTTGGTGAGGGCGAGCCGGCGGCCGTTGCCGACGCGCATTGCACTGCATGCGGTGCCCGCCGCGGTCATCCTGCTTTTGATGGTGTTCCGGCGGGAGGCGATCGATCTCGCGCTGGTGCTTGTTTTCGTCGGTTATACCATGGCGATCCTGCTTCTGATGCGGCCGGGCGCGGATGCGCTTCGGCTTGCGCCCTTCGAGGGAGCGGTGCCGGCCTATCGGGCCATCATCTTTGCGGCGGCGGCGCTGTGCCTGTCGGCCTCGGTCGATATTTTCGTTTTTTTCGATTTCACATGGGCGCATGGCGAGTATGCGCTGACGCTGATCAGCGTCAGCAATCTCGCGGTTCTCGTCATCCTCGGCATTGCGGCAGCCGCCGCCAGCCGAAGCCGGGCGCCGGCCGAGACGGTGGAGGCGGTGCTGAAGTCCGAAACGACCGAAGACAAGGAGACGATCGCCACGGTCGATGCGCTGATGGAGGCAAAAAAGCTCTATCGCGATGCCAATCTCAATCTCGACCGGCTGGCCCGCAAGGCCGGCATTCCCGCCCGCCAGATCTCGGCGGCGATCAACCGGGCGATGGACAAGAACGTCTCGCAATATGTCAATGACTACAGGATCGGCGAGGCCTGCCGGCTGCTTGCCGCGAGCCAGAAATCGGTGACCGAGGTAATGTTCGAGGTCGGCTTCCAGACCAAGTCCAACTTCAACCGCGAATTCCGCCGCGTGACGGATATGACGCCGCTTGCCTGGCGTGAGAGGAAGGGCGGATCAGGCGTCTCTTCGGCTTCGTCCTGAGGTACGTCCTCTCAGCTCCCGCCTACGCAATCACCCGCCCTCGTGGTTCGAGACGGCCCCTCGGGCCTCCTCACCATGAGGGCTAATTGCCGCGCGGAGTGATCGGTGTATCTCAGATCGTGGGAGGAGGCCCCGGCCGCATTCCAAGCCGCCACCTCTCTCCAGCCTCATCCTGAGGTGCCCCGCAGGGGCCTCGAAGGACGGGGCTGGCCACCGCGTCGCTCTAACAATGCGGATGTTGCCGTTGGTGCAGAGCCCTCCCGCCCTCGTGGTCCGAGACGACCCTTCGGGCCTCCTTACCATGAGGGCTGATCCCAGGTGCCTTGCCGCGCCAAGTACACAATCGCGATCGAGGACTGTCAGAAACGCGTTCGAGGTCGCGGTTTTGCTGCCGTTGGTCATTCTGGCGGCATGAACACGACATCAGAACATGATCGAGACCTTGCCGCCAAGCTGAGATCACTTTCGATCGAGCCTGCGCCCTTCAAGACAGAGCCGCCGGAGCCCCGTGTCCGGCGGCATGTGATCCCCGGAGCAATGCTGGCCCTTGCCGCGACGGCATCGCTGGCGGTGGTGCCTCTCTATCGGCCCGAAACGCTGGAGCGCATCGAGACTGTGCTTGCGGGACTCATAGGCAAGGACGAGGCCGCAATATCCGTCCATGGAACCGACGTGCCCGCCGCCGGTCCGATTCGGCCTCTGCCCTCCAATAACCCAGCGGAGAGGGGGTTGCCGTCCCGGGAAGTCACCGGCTCCGGCTACGTCGTGGCCCCCGATATCGCCACCATCTTCTCCAAATATGTGGGCCGGATCGTTGCCGTCGAAGTCGAGGCGGGCGACAGGGTCGTATCGGGGCAGGTGCTGGTGCGGCTCGATGATGCCGGCGCCGGCTTTGCGCTTCAAGGCGCCGAGATCGCCCGGCAATCGGCGGAGTTGGCGCTGGCGGCGAAGACTATTGAATTGGCGCAGGCGCGGTCTTCCCTCACGCGCACCGAGCGGCTGGCCGGGCGCGATGCGATGTCGGCGCAGACGCTGGAGGAGGCGAAGACGGCGTTCGACACTGCCGAGAATGCCGCCCTGCAGGCACGGCAGGACGTGGCCAACGCCGATCTCGATATCGACAGGGCGCGCGAGCACGTGGAAGCGCTGACCGTCCGGGCGCCGATATCAGGCACCGTCACGCGGCTTACCGCACATGTCGGCGACACCGTGCTGTCGAGAGAGGACAGCGTCCGGGAGAATGAAAGCCTGCTTGCGATTGCCGACATGGCGAACATGGTTATCGATGCCGATGTGGCCGAGGCGAATATCGCCTTGATGCGGCCAGGCTTGCGTGGCGAGGCGGTGCTCGACGGCTTTCCCGACCGGCCCTTTGCGGTCGAAGTATCGAAGATCGCACCGATGATTTCGCGGGAAAAGGGGACGGTGACGCTTCGCCTGTCGCTCTCCTCGCCGCCGTCAGACATGCGCCCCGCCATGGCCGCGCGCATCCGCCTTCTGGTGGGTGAGGCCGGGGATAGCAGAGACCATCAGCAAGGAGCAGAGCGATGACCGACACTCAAGAACCCTATATCGCGCTTCGCGGCGTCAGGAAGGCATTCAGGATCGGCTCGGAGACGATCCCGATCTTTTCCGGGCTCGACCTTTCCATAGCACGCGGCGATTTCGTCGCCGTCATGGGCCCGTCGGGTTCGGGGAAATCGACGCTGCTCAACATGCTCGGCGGCATCGACAGCCCCGACGGAGGGGAGATCAGGATCGGCCGCAGCCATCTCGAGCAGATGGGCGAAGGCGCCAGAGCCGCCTGCCGGGCACACAGCATGGGCATCGTCTTCCAGTTCTACAATTTGCTGCCGATGCTGAATGCGGGCGAGAATATCGAGCTGCCGCTGCTGTTGAAACCGCTCAAGCGCAAGGAGCGGCGGGCGCGCGTCGAGACCGTGATGGATCTGGTCGGGCTCTCCGGGCGGCAGCGGCAGTTTCCATCCAGCATGTCCGGCGGGCAGCAGCAGCGCGTCGGCATCGCTCGCGCCATCGTCGGCGACCCCGATCTCTTGCTCTGCGACGAACCGACCGGCGATCTCGACCGGAAGTCTGCAAACGATATCCTGGAGATGCTCGGCTTTCTTAATCAAGAACTGCGGAAGACCATCATTATGGTGACGCATGATCCCAAGGCGGCTTCCTTTGCCCGGCGCACGCTGCATCTCAACAAGGGCGAATTCGTCGAGCAGGAAAGGTCGGCCCAATGACCTTCTTCCAGCTGATGCGCCGCAATGCCTGGCGCAAGCCGCTCAGGGCGACGCTTCTGATGTTCTCGGTCGGCGTCGCCTTCCTGATCTATGGGCTGACGGCGAGCTTCCTCAGCGGCTCGCAAGGGGCGGCCGGGGCGAGCGATACGCTGCTCGGCGTCTTCAACAGATCGGGGCGGGCGCAGCCGCTGCCGCTTACCTATCTCAACAGGATCGCCGCCGATAGCGATGTCGCCGCCGTCGCCTACATGACGCGCATGCGGGGCTTCGTCGATGTCGAGAAGAATGTCGTGATGACGAGCGCGGTCGATCCACGATTGATCGCCGCGGCCAATGGCGACGAGCTCGGGCTGACGCCGCAGCTGATATCAGCGCTGGAACAGGGCCGTGACCGGGTGCTGGTCGGCCGGGCGCTGGCGGAGGCGCAGGGCTGGTCGGTCGGCCGGCGCATCGGGGTCACCAGCCACCTGACAAGGGAAGACGGCAGCCGCAACTGGAGTTTTGAGATCGCCGGCATCTTCGAAGGGGCCGACGCCAGCACCGACACCTATTTCATGATCGCCCGCTATGATGCCGTCAATGCGGCGCGCGCCCGCGGCAAGGATACAGTCGATGGCTTCGTGGTGCGACCGCGACCGGGCGTTTCATCCGGCGTGCTGGCGGCAAGGATCGACGCGCTGTTTGCCAATTCGGCGGCACTGACGCGCACTCAATCGGAAAAGCAGTTCCTCGAGGCTTTCTTGCGGCAATTCGCCGATGTCGGCCTGATCGTCAGCCTCGTCGTCGGCGCCGCCTTCGTGACGATCCTGATGATCGTGGTCAACACCATGCTCTTTGCCGTGAGGGAGCGCAGCTTCGAGATCGGCGTCATGAAGGTGCTCGGCTTTTCCAGGGGGCGGATCATTGCGTTGATCCTCGGCGAGACACTGTTCGTCTTCGCCGTCGGCGGGGCGGGCGGGCTCGTTCTCGCCAAGCTCGCGACGCTGTTTGCCGGGCCGGAATTCGGCCTCGCCTTCACCTCATCCGTGCTGGCGAAATCCGTCGCCATCATCGCCGCCCTCGGCCTCCTGACCGGCTTGCTGCCTGCCGTCAACGCCATGCGCCTGCCCATCATCAACGCCTTCAGATCGAGATAATCCAATGTCATCAGCGCTCAAGCAGATCTTTCTCATGATCAGAGTCAATCTCGGCAGCCTGCCGCGGCGGCTCGCGATCTCGCTGTCGATGGTGCTGTCGGTCGCGCTCGTGGTGGCGGTGCTTGCGGGTTTTCTCGCCATGGCCAGGGGCTTCGAGGCGACCCTTCAAGGCGCGGGTTCATCAGGCATCGCCGTCATTCTCGGCGGCGGCACCAACCAGGAGACCGGTTCCGATGTGCCGGCCGAGACGATCCGCAGCCTGACCGCCATGACCGGCGATATCGGCGTGGCGCGCAATGCCGCGGGCGGCTTGGCGCCCGTCGGCGGCCTGGCGCTGTCGCGCGAAATCGTCGTTCCCGTCGATGTCATCAGGGCAAGCGACGGTGCGGACCAGACGCTGTCGCTGCGGGGCATGGACCCGGCCGGGCCCGGCCTGCGCGACCGCGCCGCGCTGTCCCAAGGGCGGCTGTTTTCGCCGGGCGCCCGCGAGATTGTCGTCGGCGCCCGCATCGCCGATGAATTCTCCGGCTTCGCCATCGGCGACAGGGTGCGGCTCGGTGCGGTGGACTGGACGGTCGTCGGGCATTTCACCTCTGGCGGCAGCGCCTTCGAATCCGAGATCTGGGCGGATCTGGAGGCGGTGCAATCGGCCTTCGACCGGCAAGGACAGGTGCAGAGCCTGCGCGTGCGGCTTTCAGGGGCGGCCGATTACGCGGGGACGCTGGCGGCGCTGCGCGAGCATCTCTCGGTACTTCCCGGCGTGCCGCTCGCCGCCGTCTCCGAGGCCGATCTCTATGCCGCGCAATCCGAGCGCACCAGCAGCCTCATCCGCCTGTTCGGCTGGCCGCTGGCGCTGCTGATGGCGGTGGGTGCGACGGCGGGGGCTTTGAATACGATGATGAGCTCGGTTTCCGACCGCACCGTCGAGGTCGCCACGCTGCGCCTCATCGGCTTCGGCCGCCTGCCGGCCTTCGCCGCCACCTGGGTCGAGGCCGTGGCTCTCTCGGTCGCGGGAGCCGCACTCGGCATCCTCGCCTCCTGGCTCGCCTTCAGCGGCTGGCAGGCAAGCACGATGGGCGCCAACAATACCAAAATGGCCTTCCAGCTCGACGTCACCGCCGACGTCGCGCTCACCGCCGGCCTGCTGGGACTTGCCATCGGCATCATCGGCGGCGCCCTGCCGGCGCTTGCCGCGACGAGGCTGCCGCTGACTTCGGCATTGAGGGCGAGGGGGTAGAGGCTGGCTGTATGAGAACTCTCCGAGTAGGTGAAATGATCACCGCGACCCATCCGTCCGCCATCGGCCCATTGCGATTATTGACCGTCGAATAGCAACCGCACATGCCCTCTTCAACGCAATCCCTTGCCGACCATTGGGGAGCTTCACGGGCGCTCTGTGTCGGTACGGCCTCCGGTTTCGCGGCTGCCTGTGTCGGTCTTTACGCGATGTATCGAAAGGATCATCGTGCGCCAGGGACAGGAAGAGGTGGCTAAAGCCTAGTTTGGCGTTATCCCAAGGCTGCTTTGAAAGGCTGTTGCATTGTGAATACCTGCCCACCTATATCTTCATCTCGAAAACAATGAGGATAGTTTGATGGGCTGGGGCGCAGCGGAATGGGGTGCAATCGCGAGTGCAGCCGCAGCGATAGCGACAGCCGCGGCAGGGTATATGGCTCTCGTGGCGGCAAATCGGACTATCAAAGCCACTAAAGAAGCAGCAAGCGAGAATGCGGCATTGCTGCGTACTCAGATTGAGGTTCAACGTCAGGAGCTTGCGGAAGTCAAATCGGCAGCGATTGAAGCTGATAGGCGCCAGAAACTCCTTGCTGCCTACTCAATCTTTAGGCTTACCGGTGAGGTTCACGCCGTGGTTTCTTTCGCCACGAACAATCATGAAGGCGAGAACCCTATCATCCCACACTTCTCCGATAATCTTATTAGGAGAGTTGAAGCGTCCTATCCCCTTCAAAGCTATCTGAACAGGGAAAATCACATTGGGTTTCAGCTTCTAGATGCAGTCGTTCATGGCGAGACCCTGAATAACAAAGAGCAGGCGCTATACATCATCAATAGATTAAACGCGCTTCGCCAGGCTCTTACGCCTGCTATTGTCGGTTTGCCCAAAGGAGATGGCAGCCGAATCTACGGGAGTGATGGCATTACGCCTCTCGTTGCCATCCCTGACGCCGATATTTAAGCGGGTGATTAAGGTGAAGTAGTCAGTTGCAGAGGCTTGATGTTGGGGTGTCGCGCTGACGGCCGGCCTGCGGCTCCTCGCGTGACCGGCAATCGAGACTATGCAGCCGTGTGGCGTTTATTTATGCTCGCGGTCATAGAAAGGCCTGTGTTTCCGGGCTACATCATCACGGAGACGCGCCGTGTGATCGGCCCGAAGGAGACATTCGCTTATTCATCCGGAAATGCCGCAAAGGGGCGGAGGCACGCTCTGGCGGCAAATGGAAATCCTTCGCTTGTCCTTGCGCGGCGGTGGCGCGGACTCCGGACCAAGGTGAACGGCTCCAGGGGTTGTTGTTCTCGCAACGGGCGGAGCGCCGCCGCCTCATCTGTGCAGCCCACGGAAACTATGGCATAACTAAGCCATGGCAATGAATGTCTTGGCGGTCCATCGCGACACGGTCGGGACGGAACAGGCGGCAGGCAATTCGCTTGCCGCCGCCTATTCCGTAGGCGTTCTCTGCTGGCTGCTGTCGGCCGGCGTCTATATCGCGGCGAAATGGGTTTCTACCGAGATGCCGCCCTGGGCGCTCTGCTTCTGGCGCGTGCTGATCGCCTTCGCGATCCTGATGCCGATCGTGCGCCGGCATTTTGGCGACATGGTCGCGCTGATGTGGGCTCGCCCGCTCGAACTGCTTCTCATTGGCGGGGTGGGACTGGCGATCTGCCAGGGCATGATTTTTGTCGGCCTCGAACATGCCGATGCCACCACTGCCGGCATCATCATCGCCCTGATCCCGATCATCACCATGATCCTTGCCCGTTTGATGCTGGCCGAGCCGATGGGACGCTGGCAGGTGATCGGATCGATCCTGGCCTTTCTCGGGATCGTGGTCATCATCATCAAGGGCAGTCCGGCCGCGCTGATGCGGCTCGACTTCAACCCGGGTGAACTGTGGATCGTCGCCGGCGCGTTCTGTTTCAGTCTTTATACCGTCCTGCTCCGCCGCGCGAAATTCGACATGAATCGCCTTGCGCTCCTGGTGCTGCTGCTCGGTGCTGCGGTGCTGACGGCGCTGCCCTTCTACCTGTTCGAGCTATTCTCAGACGAGCGCTCGACGCTCAACAGCAGCGGGCTCATCGCGCTCGCCTATGTCGCGATCCCCGGCGGGGCGGTCATGTACTACCTCTTCAATCGCAGCATCGAGGCACTGGGCGCGGCTCGGGCGGGCGTCCTCCTCTACATTCAGACCATCTTCATAGCCGTGCTCGCCTATCTGATCCTCGGCGAGCAGTTGCAACGCTATCACCTCGAAGGCGCGGCACTCATCATCGCCGGCTTGCTTCTCATCATCCTGCTGAAGCCGAAGATCAAGGCCGAAGCGGCTACTGCATAATTCCTTAAATCGGGATCGATTTAAGGATAAAATTATGCAGCCATTCAAAGTGCTACAGCGTCCTTTGCGCGTCTGAAAAGACGCGCGGCGCTGTAGGGCCCGAGGTCTCCCCATCGCTGCGACATGGTTGCCGCTGACCTCGGCTTTGAGGGCGAGGGGTAGGTTTCACCTTGGAGTGCGCCTTTCGCTTACGTTCAAGGCGTTCGTCGCTGGCGCTCCTCACCCCTGAGCGCAAGCGAAGGCAAGAATCACACGGCGCACAGACGGAGGCGCCATGTGCCTCGCGCAAACACGCCGCGATTTATTCACCTCGAAGTCGCGGATTTCTCGGCGCAAGTTGTAACTTTTGTCACACCAGGCGATTGCCTGTGGAATGAGGCGCGCGAACCCGCCCGCTGCCGCATTGCCAACATCTTATCGCCTTCTTGCCGTGGCCGGTTGCCCCCGCCGCATCCGATCGGCCGATCCTGGTCGATCCCGGCGGCGACATTAGCGATCCGACGAATAGGGCAACATGGCGATATGACAGTCTACTATGTGAACTCAGCGACTGGCTCCGACCGCAACGGAGGAACGGGCCAGAACTCGGCTTTTGCGACTTTGTCCAAAGTGGAATCCTTGAAACTGAAACCCGGCGACAGCGTGCTTCTTGCCAAGGGTAGCGTGTTCAACGAGCAGTTCGATATCAAATATTCTGGCAGCGAGAGTGCGCCGATCAAGATCGGCAGTTACGGGACGGGTGCGGCACCCGTCATCCACAGCAGCGGCGACGGCATCCACAGTCTCTATGCCTCCAACATCGTCATCGAGAATCTGAAGATATCGAATATTGGCGGTTCAGGCATCTATGGCGGCAGTGTCACGAACTGGACGGTCCGCGACGTCGAGATCGCCAAGACCGGATTGTCGGAAAACGCAGGCGCCGTCACCTTCCGGAGCAGCAAGAACGTCACGGTCGAAGATAGCAAGATATCGGGCGTTAGAGGCGACGGCTTCTGGATCGAGAAGGTCGACGGCGTCAAGCTCCTCAACAACACCGTCACCAGCGCGAACGGCTCGACGGCCGATGCCGTGCAAGTGAATGACAGCAGCAATATTCTGATCAAGGGCAATCATCTCGACCAGACCGACGCCAGCACTCCGAAGGGGGTGATAGCACTGGTGCGGGCAACGAATGCCGTGGTCGAGGACAATGTGCTCACCGGCGGCGGCTTCGGCATCAGCGCGCCCGCTGGCAAGAACGTCGCCATCCGCGACAACGACATATCCGGATATCACGGTTACAGCTGGTCCTTCGCCGTCGGTCTCGGCGACCAGGGCAATGCGCGGGACTATGATATTTCAGGCAACCATATTCATGACGGCGCATGGGGCGTTGCCATCAGTGGCCCCAGCGGCGCCAGCTATACCCGCACGAATATCAAGGTCCACGACAACGTCTTCGACGACCTCTCGCAGGCGGCGCTGAAGGTCGACAGGCCGGCATCCGGCTCCTTCTACAACAATACGATCGAGACCGGCACCAAGGCCACCAGCATATCGCCGGCCATTGCCGACGCGCATACCTTTACGGTCAAAGGCAACCATACGGTCGCCAATGTCGAGACGGCGCTGGCAAGCCCGGTTACGAAGACCGCGGCAGTCACGGAGGCCTCCGCGGATCCGGCAGTTGTCGCCGTCCATGATAATTTGAAAATCTTCACCGATACGGGCGACGCCCATCGCGGCAATCTGATCGAAAACGACAGCTCGGACAATGACACCCTGGTGCTGCGCCGCTTCGGCGACGAAACCGTCGGCAAGCACGGCCTGACGCTGACCGGGGAATATGGCGAGATCCATGTGGACCGGGAAGGCAACTATGCCTACACGCTCGATGAAACGAAGCTCCCTGACCATAGCGGACATGTGAGCGAGTCGTTCAGCTACGGGATCAATGATGGAAGCTCGCATCATAGCGACGCGGATACGCTGACCGTCTTCATCCACCTGGATGGCTTGCTGAGCTGAGGTGAGAGTGCCGGGAGCGGCGCTATGCCGGGAGGCGTTCCTTCCGGCGAGGCGTGGCTCGCCCAGGGAGGCGTGGCTCCCCCGGGGAAGCGTTGTTCTCGCCATCAAATGGCTCCGCAGTGTCCCTCATCCGGCTGCCGCCGGGTGAGGGTACGGGGTTGCAATACGGCCTCAACCTTTCTTGCTTGCGACTGACCTGAAACAGGACATCTCATCTCTGCGACCATACGTCGCGAGGTATACGGTTATCATTCATTCACCTTTCGGTCGTTATTTAGTAGCTTATTTTCGTATAAGTTGTCATTTCCAGGGTACGCCTCCGCCAGGCGTTCTTGGGACCAAGGCAGGCCCACAGGGTCTGCCAACCGTCGTGAGGGCAATATCGAAGGCCTTTTGACATGGCCTTTAGCCCCGACCGCATCCGATCCACGCGTCGCAGCCGATTCAGACGGCTGCGCGAGCAATTCGAGAACAAGGCGATATGGCAATCTATTATGTGAATCCAGCGATAGGCTCCAACAGCAACAATGGAACGAGCGAGGACACGCCGTTTGCATCGTTCTGGGCGGTGGAAAACTTGAAGCTGCAGCCGGGTGACAGCGTGCTGCTCGCCGCCGGAAGCGTATTCAACGACCAGCTCGACCTTAAATATTCCGGCAGCGTCGCGGCTCCGATTACGATCGGCAGTTATGGTGTCGGCGATGCGCCGGTCATCCATAGTCCCAACGACGGCATCCACAGCCTCTATGCATCGAACATCGTCATCGAGAACATCAAGATCTCGGACACCGGCGGGGCAGCCATCTATGGCGGATATGTTTCGAACTGGACGGTCCGCAACGTCGAGGTCGATCACACCGGACTGGCGGGCAAGTCAGGTTCGATCACCTTCAGGACCGGCTCGAACATCACCATCGAAAACAGCACGATCAACGACGTGAACGGCGACGGCGTCTGGATCGAAAAAGTCAACGGTGTCAATTTTCTCAACAACACTGTCACCAATGCCCACGGCACCGCGGCAGATGCCGTCCAGATGAACGACAGCAGCAATATCGTGATCAGCGGCAATTATCTCGACCAGACGGGGGCAGCTACGCCGAAGGGTGTCATCGCGCTCGTTCGGCCCGTAAATGCCTTGGTCGAGGACAACGCGATTATCGGCGGTGGCTTTGGGATCGGCGCACAAGCCGGCACCAACGTCGCTATCCACGACAACGATATTTCAGGTTATGGCGGCTACAGCTGGTCCTATGCCATCGGTCTCGGCGACCAGGGAAATACGCGGGACTACGACATTTCAGGCAATTACATCCACGATGGTGTATGGGGCGTGGTGGTGAGCGCCTCCGGCACGACCAGTTACATTCGCGAGGGTATCGAGATCCACAACAACGTCTTTGACGATCTGTCGCAGGCAGCGTTGAAAGTCGACAGGCCGGCATCCGGCTCCTTCCACGACAATGTCATCGCCAGCGATGTCAGGCCCTACAGCATCTCCCCCACTATCATCGCCGCGAACACCTTTCCCGTCAGCAACAACACGACGCTCGACGAGGCCCAGGCGACGATGCTTGCGAGCAGCGATAGTCTCGCGGTCGGCGATACGACGCACACGGACACGGCGCCTGCCATTGTCGCAACCCATGACAGCCTGGAAATCGCCTCCGATCTGGATGGCGGCCATTATGGCAATCTCCTCGAAAACGACAGCTCGGCCAATGGAACCCTGCTGCTTCGCCGCTTCGAGGGCGAATTCGTCGACAAGGACGGCGTGACGCTGACCGGCCAATACGGCACCATCCATGTCGACAGTGACGGCGATTACACCTATACGGCCGACGCGGCAAAGCTCGCCGGACTCAGCGGAGACGTGAGCGACACCTTCCACTACAAGATCTCCGACGGGACTTCGCTGCATTTCGACACGGATACGTTGAGCGTCTCCATCCATGTGGATGACCTGCCGGGTTGATAGGGATGCCGGCAGCAAATGGCGTTGCATCATCGCGGCGGCAGTCCGCCCAGCACTTGCGAAGTCTCATTGATCGCCGAGCAGGATCCTGATGACGTCGACTTCGATTTCCGCGCAGATGATCTCGTATTCGGTGATGATTGCGGGATCGGCCGATCTATCCCGGCGCATGCGATCGAGGACGGCGCAGGCTTCGCCGTAGGCGCCGCATAATTCATAAAAATGGGGCTGGCTCGCCGCAACTGCTCTGATCGTTGCCCGCGTCGCAGGCAGCCTCATCATCAGCCTGGCCAGCCCCTGTTCTGCGGCTTGCCGGGTGAGGTGGGCTACGCCTTCTTTCCTGGCCATGCCGTCATCCCCGCTGCCTGTGTTTCCCGATCCAGGGGTACGCAATACTCATCCCCCGAGTAGTACGCAGGAATGCTGCATCTGGTTTCATGCCGGATGAAGGATTAGTGGCTTACCAGCGCAGGAGGCGGGGGCCGAGCAGCGCGCCGATTGCGCCGGTCAAGAGGATGCCGAGCGAATACCAGAGGGTGACGAAGGGCAGGCCGTTTTCCGTGCAGAACCAGGAATAGACCCAGGCGCCGGATGCGCCGGCGGCAATGCCGGCGATGAAGCCAGTGATGCCGAGGTTGCTCGGGGCACCGCCACGGAGAACCCAGGTATTTGCGATCAGGATCGGCGTGGCAAAGGCAAAGATCAGCAGCGGGCAATGCAGGGCGGAGGAGCCGAGCACCAGCACGGGATAGCTGGCGGCCGGCGACAAAGCGAGCTGGATGACCGCCATGACGGCGAGGGCGAGTATGATGGCCGCGGTAATCCCGAAAAAGCGGCCCTCCGAGCCATCCGGCCGGGACAGGCGGTAAACGGCTGCGAAGGCGGCGATTGCAAGCAAGGCATTGTAGGCGGACTTGATCCAGAAGACCGGCAGCATCAGCGCCTGCGCCATATCGGTGCGAAAGCCGAGGATGATAAGCATCAGCAGCAGCGAGACTGCTAAGGCCGGCAGGATGGCGAACGCGAAGCGGCGTTCGAGCGCATATCTCGGCACCGGCTTCAGATCCCGGACAAGGCTGTCGATCACGTCCTCAGTCTCTCTCACATCCCACCTCGCAATCTTGCCGCCAGCGCCTTGATGCCCCTGTGAACGCCGACCTTGACCGCCGATTCCGACTGTCCGGTGCGGCTTGCCGTGTCGGCCACCGACTGCCCCTCGAGCTTGACCTGACGGATCAGCTCCTGCTGGTGCTGCGGCAGTCCGTTCAACAGCCGTTCGACATCCATGCGCGCTGCAATCGCATCCTCCCTGAAGTCGTCTTCGATCTCCTCGTCCAGTTCTATTTCCGCCTTGTAGCGACCGCCATGCTTTCGGTGGTGGTCGATCAGCTTGTAGCGGGCAATCGAGAAGAACCACGCGGTGAACGGCCGCTCCCTGTCATAGGTCGCCCGGCGCGAATGCAGCGCCAGCAACGTCTCCTGCACGAGATCTTCCGTGTCGGATTTCGCGGTAGTGCCGATCCGCCCGCCGTAATAACCGACGAGCAGGGTTCGCAACGTCACGAGCAGACGCCGGTAGGCTGCCTCGTCCCCGTCGAGGGAAAGAAGCATCAGCATCTTCAGTGCTTGTTCCGAATGGGTGCTCGTCATGTCGTCTGCAATATCATTCGGGTGGATGACGCTTTGGTTACAGGCGGGTTCAAAAATCTTCCGGCGGCAATTCAAAGTGTACAGCGTCCTTTGCACGTCTCCAAAAGACGCGCGGCACTCTAGCGCTATCACATAAGCGTGAGGCTGTAACCGCCTTCGCAAGGGGATCGAATTCAGGACTGTGAGCCGTCGGCGGGTGCCGAAGGACGCAATGGCGACCGGGCAGCACCAAGGCCGACTGCATGCACAATGCCGGCATGGAGAAGGACGCAATGAAGAAGGACACGATGATGAAGGCCTGCGACGCGATGAAGTAAACTTGGCGCGGCCGCTGAAACTTTATCGCCAGCGGCCGCGTCCTTCTCGTGAAGACCTTTGACGCCGATCCGGAGGAACTACAATGGCCACGACCGATGCCGGCCTGGCGAGCGGACGCACGCTCTTCTACCGCCATGGCCTGCTGGTGCGCCTGTCGCACTGGGTAAACGTGCTGTGCATGACGGTGCTGCTGTACAGCGGCCTGCAGATATTCAACGCCCATCCGGCGCTCTATTGGGGCCAGTACGGCGCCGACGACGATCCGTCCTTCATTTCCATGGAGGCGGAACAGGAAGGCGATGTGCTGAAGGGCGTGACGCGCATCGGCGGATTGAGCTTCGACACGACGGGCGTTCTCGGGGTTTCGAATGTCGACGGCGAGGCCGCGGTGCGCGGTTTTCCGAACTGGCTGACCTTGCCGAGCTACCAGGATCTGGCATCGGGCCGGCGCTGGCATTTCTTCTTTGCTTGGCTGTTCGTCATCAACGGCTTCATCTATCTCGCCTATGGTTTCGTCAGCCGGCATTTCCGCCGCGATCTGCTGCCGGCGGCCGAAGAGCTGAAGCCTTCGCATCTCGGTCACGAGATCGTCAATCACGCCCGGCTGCGCTTTCCCAAGGGGGCCGAGGCCCGCCACTATAATACGCTGCAGAAACTCGCCTATGTCGCCGTGATCTTCGTGCTGCTGCCGCTGATGATCGGGACGGGGCTTACCATGTCGCCGGGCTTCAATGCGGTCGCCCCTTGGCTGCTCGATCTGTTCGGCGGCCGACAATCGGCCCGCACACTGCATTTCCTGACCGCCTTCTCGCTCGTCGCCTTCGTCGCCGTGCATGTGGCGATGGTGCTGGTCTCGGGCGTGTTCAACAATCTGCGCTCGATGGTCACCGGTTACTATGACATCGGGCAGGGAGGAAAGTCATGAGCCGCATCATCACCAGACGTCGCTTCCTGATCGGCGCGACCATGACGGCATCGGCGCTGGGGCTTGCCGGCTGCGATGCCCTCGTCGAAAACGATCGGACGAAATCGGTGTTGAAGATCGCCGAAGGCTTCAGCATGAAGACGCAGCGCTTCCTGCTCGGCGACGACGCACTCGCCCGCGAGTTCACAGAAGCCGATATCTCGCCGACCTTCCGCGCCAACGGCACGAGCATGCCCGACAATGCCCGCTATATCGACTGGATGAACCAGCGGTTTTCGGGCTGGAAGCTCGAGGTCGGCGGGCTGGTCGACAAGCCGATGCAATTGTCGCTGGCGGAGCTGAAATCCCTGCCGGCCCGCACGCAGGTCACAAGGCATGACTGCGTCGAGGGCTGGAGCGCGATCGGCAAATGGACCGGCGTGCCGCTTGGTGCGTTGCTTCAGACGGCCGGTCTGAAACCCGAAGCCCGCTACATCGTCTTCCACTGCGCCGACGAATATGAAAAGACGCTCGACGGCAGCGGCTGGTATTACGAAAGCATCGATCTCGTCGATGCGTTTCACCCCCAGACGATCCTTGCCCACAGCATGAACGGCCGCGATCTCGAAGTGGCCCATGGCGCGCCACTCCGGCTCCGAGTCGAGCGCCAACTCGGCTACAAGCAGGCAAAATACCTGACCGGCATCGAAGCCGTCGCCGATCTCGGCCAGCTCTACGGCGGCAATGGCGGCTTCTGGGAGGATCGCGGTTATGAATGGTATGCAGGCATATAGGCCCCCGACCGACATGCCGACCTTGACGTTTTCCTCGTGTCGGGTTCCACGGCCGGAGAGGTCGTCGTGGTCAAGGGTACGGAAATCCCGCAGCTCCCCTCAGGAAGAGAGACCGATCGTGATGGTGGCGGATAGCACGCCGCCGTCGAGCTTTTCGAAATCGAACATGTGGTCGGCCGCATCCTCCGGGAAGAGGCCGTCCTCGTCGTTGCGCGTATCGCGGGCAGGGCGCCCGAGATAGTCGGGATGCTCACCATAGATGATATCGCTCAGCACATCGTCGAAATAGATCTGGCTGACGAGAAGCTCCTTGCCCTCGGCGAGGATGCGGCAGTGAACGTGCGGCGTGCGGCCCTTGTACCATCCGGGATAGGCCGTCAAAAAGCTTGCCTGCCCCGTGGCATCCGTCAGCTGGCGGCCGCGAAAGGCGAGCCCGCTGATCGCCTCGGCATCGCCGAAGGTGCACATCTCCGCAGCCTCGCGGCCGGAATAGATGCCGCGGTGATCGGTATGCCAGATTTCGATATCGGCATTTTCGACCGGCCGGCAATCGGCCGCGTGGACGATCCGAACGGCCAACCGCAAAGGCAGCCCGGCCTTTCCTTCCGAAACGTCCTGACGAGCCGGGACATTGTTGACATGGCAGGGGCCAAGGGTCTGGGCGACGGTCACGACGCAATTCGGACTGGTACGGAAGAGCGGCTCTGGCAGCTTTTCCAAGGTAACCGATTTTGTGCCGCCGCTTACGAAATCCGTTCCCTTCCAGTCGAATGTCCTGGCGGCAACAGTGACATGCCGCCACGGCCAGATCCCCATCGCAGCCACGGATGATGCGACAATGGCCGCACCGCCAAGCACAAGGGTTCGCTTCTTCATCTGTCTTCCTCTGCCTCAAGACGCAGGATTTAAGGAGGATGTGCGGGAAATTCCAATTAAATCCAGGCAATGATCGACGGCAACGAGATCATCTGCAATGCCGCCGAGACGCCAGGTGGGTCCCGAAGGGGCCACTCCTGTTTGCAGCCGGATTGACGAGAAAGCGTATTCTGCCGATGTTAGCAAATGGACGGTTGCTCCGAAGCACCCATTGGGCTCCGGTCGCTTAAAAGATGCTGTAAAGCATTGAATTACCGGATAATTTTATCCTTGAATCGATTGCGCTTTGAACTATGCAGTAGGCATCCAAAATTCGTTTTCGAGCCAGGGCAGAGGCGTATGGAACCAACCCACTTATTCGAGCTCGTCATCGCGATGTTTCTTGCGATCATCGCGCTGCACTATGCGGCCCACAGGCTCGGACTGCCGCCGTCCGTCGCGCTACTGACGGGTGGCGCCTTGCTGGCGTTCGTGCCGGGGTTGCCGGCGATATCGGTCGATCCGGAGCTGGTGCTGGTCATCTTCCTGCCGCCGCTCCTGATGGACGGCGCCTGGGCCATTGCGCTGGCGCGGTTGCGGCGCCATATGATCGGCATCGCCTCGCTGGCTGTCGGCGCGGTATTGTTCACTTGCGCGGTCGTCGCCGTCGTGGCCCATCTTATCTTTCCATCGCTTCCCTGGGCCGCCTGCGCAGCCCTTGGCGCGATCGTTGCCCCGCCGGACGCAGTTTCGGCGCGCGCCGTGCTGGAGCGCGTAAAACTGCCGCGGCGGCTGCAGATTCTTTTGGAAGGCGAGAGCCTGCTCAACGATGCAAGTGGCCTCGTTCTTTTCCGTTTTGCCGTTGCCGCTGCCGCAACCGGAGCCTTCAGCGCGGGGGAGGCGATCGGCAGCTTCTTCGTGCTGGCGCTCGGCGGCGCCGTCGTCGGCGTCGTTGTGGGAACGGCATGGGTCAAACTCGTTCGGCGTCTCGGTGACGAATATCTGATCATCGCAGCCACGGTGCTGCTCGGCTGGATTTCCTATCTGCTCGGAGAGCTGCTGCATGTTTCCGGCGTCATCGCCACCGTCACCACCGGCTTGATCGCGTCCTGGCACCAGCACACCGTATTTTCGGCCGCAACGCGCATGCGCGGCACGTCGTTCTGGACCGTGATGATCTTCCTGATGGAAGCTTCGGTTTTCACCTTGATCGGCCTGTCGCTGCGGGATGTCGTCGAACGCGGCGGCGGCCTGACCACTGTGATCGCGACGATGGGGCTGCCGATGCTGGCGATCCTCGTCACACTCGTGGTCGCGCGCTTTGCCTGGGTTTTCGCCTCCGATCTCGTCATCAGATTCTGTGCAGTCCTGGGGGTGACGCGAGCTCAGCCGCTCGGCGCCGGCGGCGCGACGGTTCTCAGCTGGGCAGGCGTACGCGGCGTGATCACGCTCGCTTTGGCGCTCAGCCTGCCGGAGGGGTTCCCGGGCCGTGACTTCATCCTCGCCACGTCCTTCGCCGTCATTCTCGGAACCGTGCTCGTGCAGGGCACGACGTTGGGGCGGGTAATTGCCTGGGCGCGGCTGGTGGAGACGGAGACGGAAAGAGCGCGCCTCACCATGAGCCAGGCCGAAGTCGCCATGGTGCAGGCGCAGCTCGGCACCGTCCAAAGCCTGGCATACGACGCGGAAGGAAAACTCATCCACCCGCAACTGCTGGACCGATACCAGCGCAGGGCGACAGTAATCGTCGACTATGCCGAGAGAACGGAGCATTACAAACCGGTGCTCCATGCCCACTTCGACGTCGTTCTCGAAGCGGTTGCTACGGGACGCCGGGAGCTCATTCGCCTCCATCGCGCCGGCGACATCGACGACGAAACGTTGGACGAGCTTGAACGCGATCTTGATCTCGAGGAGTTGAGCGCGATCTCTGCCAAAGCGTAAGGTTCAGCGCCTTACGCCCTTCGATATCATCGTCAATGCATTGCGATATCGAGGCTGATGCAAGCAGCGAGCGGCTTGGAAGCCGTGCTCCTAAATGGCGATCTGCTCGCCGAGTTCGACGACGCGGTTGGACGGCAGGTTAAAGTAATCGGAGGGATCGATCGCCAAGCCCTCCAGCCCCATGAATATGCGCTCCTGCCAGGCGGGCAAGCCGGTGTTTGGTGTCCTGACGAGGTTCCGGCGGCCGAGATAGAAGGAGGTTCTCATGATCTCGAACTTGAAGCCGCTTTCCCGGCAGAGAGCCAATGCCCTGGTGACATCGGGGTCGTCCATGAAGCCGAAGGTGATGTCGAGGCGCACGAAACGCGGCGAGAGCTGGCTGACCTTGATGCGACGGCTGTCGGGGACATAAGGTTCGTCCTCGGTCCAGACGGTCAGGATAACGTTCTGTTCGTGGAGCACGTGATTGTGCTTGAGATTGTGGAGCAGGACGTTCGGCGTGCGATCCGGGACGCTGGTCAGGAAGACGGCCGTTCCCGGAACGGTGACGGGCGAATGCTCCGACTTTCGCTCGATCGACCTGATGAAGGAATCGAGCGGGATCTCGTTGTTGGCCCGCAATCTCTTCAGATAGGCCTGGCCTCGGGTCCATGTCCACATCATGACCATGATCGCCAGCGCAAGGGCGACCGGAACCCAGCCGCCATCGTGGATCTTCAAGAGGTTCGCCGCCAGGAACAAGACTTCGATGATGAAGAGCGGCAGCAGCAGGACGGCGGCGAGCACGAGGGAGTAGCCCCAGACGGCCCGGAGGAACTGGAAGACCAGCATGGTCGAGATCACCATGGTTCCGGTAACCGAGATGCCATAGGCCGTCGCCAGCGACTCGGAGTCGCCGAAGGAAAAGATCAGCATCAAGACGCCGACCAACAGGAGAAGATTGACGCTTGGCACGTAGATCTGGCCGGTGTTGGTCTCCGACGTGAACTTGATCCTGAGCCTCGGCAGGAAGCCGAGGTGAACCGCCGAGCGGGCCAGCGAAAATGCGCCTGTGATCACCGCCTGGCTGGCAATGATCGTTGCCATTGTCGCCAGGATAACCACCGGCAGCAAGGCCCAGTCGGGATACATCAGAAAGAACGGATTGGTGGCGGCTTCCGGATGGGCGAGAACGAGTGCGCCTTGGCCGAGATAGTTCAGAAGTAGTGCGGGAAAAACCAGTACGAACCATGCCATCTGGATCGGCCGGCGCCCAAAATGCCCGAGATCGGCATAGAGCGCTTCGGCGCCCGTGACCGTCAGAAAGACGGCGCCGAGCACGATAAGGCCGACGCTGCCGGCATGGGTGAGAAACAGGAATGCATTGATTGGATTGAGCGCCTCCAGAATCCTCCAATCGTCGCCGATATGGATCAGGCCGCCTGCCGCCATAGCCAGAAACCACAACACCGTTATTGGCCCGAAAAAGATCGAGACGGCAGCGGTTCCCTTCGACTGGACAGCAAAGAGAACGATCATGATCGCAGCTGAAGCGAGCGGGACGTATTCGGCAAAGGCCGGCGTGACCAGTTTCAGGCCTTCTAGCGCCGACATGACCGACAAAGCAGGCGTGATCATCGCATCGCCGATGAAGAGAGCCGCTCCGATCAGGCCGGCGAAGAAGAGCACCGGCACGTTTCGCCCCATCTTCTTCATCAAAAGGGCGAGAAGCGAAAGCGTGCCGCCTTCGCCGTCATTGTCCGCCCTGAGAAGGAAGAGCACATATTTGAAGGTCACGATGATCGTCAGCGTCCAGACCATCAGCGAAATGAGACCAATGACCTCGGCTTCGTGTACGCCATCGGCGGCAAAGGGCCTCAGCGCCTCGCGAAGGGCATAGAGTGGGCTGGTGCCGATATCGCCATAGACGACGCCGACCGCGCCGATGACCAATCCGACAAAGCCCTTCCGGCCGGCGGCATCCCCCGTCTTATCCAAATGCGTCGCCGTCATGGTTCCCCGCTCATGCCATTTGCCATGAGCACAAACATATGCCGCATTGCAGAACGGCAAGCAAATTGATGCGGGTGCTAAATTTTTTGTGGGGGGTGGAAGCAGTGGTGTGCGGGGGTGACCGGCGGCAGCGTGAGCGACGAGGCAATGCGGCTTGGCGACTCCGACGTCCAGGACGGGTGATCCGGCTGTCGGTCGGCAAGAAGCGACACGTCCTGCTTCAGCCGGTTTAGCGTGGTCTGTTCAATTCGGGGGGCGGCCTTTCGTGAGTCTGCCGACGGCATAACCCTGCTTTTCAAGCTTCGAAAAGGATTCCGCCTGCGCAATGCCCGGCATCAAGGCAAAGCCGATCACCGGGCTGACGACCAGTCCGACAAAGCCCTTCCAGCCGGCACGTGCACCCGTATTGTTCATATGCGTCGACGCCATAGTTCCCTTCTCCTGTGACTTGCCTATGGGCACAAACATATGTCGATTGCAAAACGGCAACTAAATTGAGGCGAGTGTGACTTTTTGTGAGAAAGGGGAGTGGATGTGGACGGAGCAGCTGCGCGTCACAGAAATACCAGCTGCTGCCAAGCACCGGTGAAATCGGCCGCGGCTGCATGATGCTGACAGGGGCTGTCAGCAAGGGTGGTTGACAATCCTGAGAACGCAGCTTTTTGAGCCAGTCGCCATTTCGTCGGAGATTCCGGCTATCTGCGGGATCGCTCTGCTTCGATCCCGCTCCAATCGGAGCAGAGTGTCGAGATGAAGCCGCACCACCGCATTTTCTTCATTCAGTTTGCCGTGGCCCTTTCCTTAGGCGCGTTTGTTTCGCGGTTGCCCGACCTTCAGGTCAAGTTCAGCCTGACCGAGGGAGAGCTGGGCCTTTTGCTTGCCGTCATGTCTTCCGGGGTTCTCTGCGGGTTGACGTTCTCGGTGAGGTTCATCGAGAGGCTTGGTGCGCGCACCACGGCTTTCGTCACCGTCTTTGGTGCGGCGCTGTTTTTCGCGTTGATCCCCTGGATGCCTTCAGCTCTCGCGGCGGTGCCTTTCTTCTTCATTGCGGGCATTTTCACCGGCGCGTTCGAGATCAATGCCAATATCGAAACTGATCGCCGTGAGGCGCTGCTTGGGTACCGCATCATGAGCCGGGCTCACGGCATGTGGAGCCTCGGCTTCTGCATCACCGCCCTTGTTGCCGCCGGCATGCGGCAGGCTGCCGTCTCCATCGAACTGCATAGCTTCATCATCCTCGTCGCCGTCTTGATTGCGGGGTCGATCGTTTTCGCCGGGATCGAGAACGCGCCCCAGCGGCAGGACGCGCACCCGGGAGATAGTCCGCCCATCGCTTTTCCGACGATCGGGTTGCTGCCCCTTTGCCTGATAGGCGCAGCTCCACTTCTCGCCGAAGGCGCGAGCGTCGATTGGTCGGCGATTTATATGCGTGACGTATTCGCGGTTGAACCCTTCATCGGCGGGCTCGGCGTGACCATTTTCTCCCTGTTCATCGCCATCGGACGGCTCGGCATGGACCCTGTCATCGACCGCTTCAATCCACGCCCGGTCGCAATAACCCTCCTCGGGATCGCGACCATCGGCCTCGTTATGGTTGCGGCGGCGACACATCCTGTTTTCGCGCTCGCAGGCTTTGGCCTGACGGGTATCGGCTGTTCTTCGGTCTATCCGCTTGCCATCTCGGCGGCGGCCCGACGCGCGGATCGGCCAGCACCGGTGAATGTTGCGGCGCTGGCGCAGACGACGTTCCTCGTGTTTTTCGCCGGGCCGCCGCTGCTCGGTTTCGTTGCCGAACATTTCGGCATCCGCTTTTCGTACGGGATGGTCGTCCCGGTTATCGGTGCCGCACTCCTGGTCACCAGGGCGCTTGCCGCTGATCCTGCCCCCATGGGCCAGCCCGAACCGGTGCAACCCCACGGTTGATACGCCGCACCGTCCGTCTGCTATCCCAAAGCCGTTCATGTCCGCAACCGGCCATAAGTAACCCCCGGCTTTCGCCGGCGAATGAAGCGAGCGCAATGTATTTTCTGTCGCGTCGAAGTATTACGAATGATCGTCAGTAATATAGCTCGTACAGGTGATGACCTACGTTTGCGCGCTGTGGTCCACTCCTGGCAAATGGTCTTACCCCTCAGGCACTTGCAGGCGCCGTCCATCTTCATCTGAATGACCTGGTTTGGATGGCGAACTGCAGCCTGTCCGGCTTGTATAAAGGCCTTTTCGGGGTTTTCGATCGCCGCGTCCGGTCTCAAAGAGAGGCTCGCCTATGGAGCTCCGCGCCTCGCTTCGGACAAATTTCTGCCACCAAAATGCCAGTATTAGTTGTTTCTAATTCGCGCCATAATTCGCATCTACGTTGCCCCGCCTGTTTTATTCTTCGCCACATTTCGGATCTTCAACATTATACAAACAATGGTGGGTAACTATGAAGGTTATTCTCGTCATCGTCCTCACGGCGCTTGCCGTGCCCTGTGAGGCGGACATGCTCGGCACGGCGTCCAAGTACAAGAGCATGCACGAACGCTCCATCTCCTTCCTCAGCATCAATCCGCGCAGGGTATCGTGGTGCGGGGCGTTCCTGGCCTTTGTCGCCAAGCGATCTTCGCGGCAACCGCCGCCCAACCCCAACATGGCAGCGTCCTGGAGAAAGTTCGGCAAGCCGGTCGGTGTCCGCTCCGCCAGGCGAGGGGATGTCGTGGTGATCCGCACCGGCCGGCGCTTTCATGTGAGCCTGTTCGATCACATCGACCAGCGCCGGCAGTACGTCTACCTGTTCGGCGGCAACCAATCCAACCGGGTCCAGCTGTCGCGCTATCGCGCCAGCTCGGTGGTCGCCGTGCGACGATGATGTTGGGTGAGAACTCACCCTCCTTCCAAACCTCGGTGGCGGCGGGAAAACAGGCCTTACGCCTTGCGCGCCCTGATGTGGAGGAAGATCGGCGCGATGCGGGTGTCGGCGACCATTGGCTCGGCGAGCGCCACCTCGACTGACGCCATGGGCTCGCCGAAAGCTTCGATCGTCAACCCCGCTTCGACGATCATCGACACCCAGGTCGACAGCGTCCGGTGAAAACGCGGAATGGCGAACGGCGTCAGCGTCGCTCGTTCTTCCTTGGGGATGGAGGAAAAGATCCAGCGCTCGACCCGGCCGTCGCTCTCGTCGAAATAATCGGCGATCTCAACGGCGACGGGTTCGCCGGCCTCGTCGCGGATATTGCGGCGCGTCGGCGGCACGAAGCAGGGATGCAGGATCGAAAACTGCAGGAAGGCGCCCGATTTCAGGACGCGGTGGATGCCCTTCAGCACCTGGCGCTGATCGGCCATGTCCATCATCGACATGAAGGCGGTGACGAAATCGAAACTCGCTTCGGGGAAATCGATGCCCTGGCCGTCGCCGAGCACATAGTCGATTCCGAGCGGCGTTTGCGCCTCGGTCTCGCGGGCATAGCGAATGAAGGTCGGAGCGATGTCGAGCCCGGTCATGTGGGCGCCGAGGCGGGCGACGGCGCGGGTGTTGGAACCTTCGCCGCAGCCGAGATCGAGCCCGGCAAGGCCTGCCACCGGCGGCAGCACCTTCAGAAAGGCCGGTGTGTTCAGCGCGTCGCACCGAAGGGAGTACAGCCGCGTCAATGCTTCTCAAGGTATTATTATCCGACCAGAAGCTCAGGGCGATGGTTTGCGTTGGTTGAAGTCGACGATTCCTCCGACAGCAGGTGCTTTGATGAATCTTTTCCGTTCACTTTTGGCATCTCTCCCGAATCCTGCCGTTCCGCCGGCATCTGCCGCTGATGGCACAAATAAAGGGTCAGGAACTGGGCGGCCGGCTTGAAGCGCGAGGATTGACGAGGACAGCTCCTCTCCTGATCCCGGATGGAAGGTGGGCGTTCACGTGCACCTGCGGAAGATTGGAGCAAGGACGTCCATCCCACGTTCCCTCATTCCTGTGCTCGTCACAGGAATCCAGCCACGGCGCGTCGGCGCCGTGAATGAAGCGGTACCGCAAGCCGAAAGAGTTTTTCGCACCCAAGGACTTGGGCG